>NZ_AP024587.1 GCF_018323885.1 Citrobacter amalonaticus
GTGAATGACAATCAGATTTCTGTTCACTGGTCAGATCTACCGAAAGATGAGCTAACCCGTTTCTGGCAGGATGTCGATGCCGGCACGCAGGGGAATTTCCTCATTTCTCCGGTCAAAAAACTGACCCGCCGCAAACGCGGTGAGCATTCCACAAAAGCCAAATGTGAGAATCCGGCCTGGTATCGCCCGGAGCATTATAAAAAGCTCTCCGGACAGCTCGGTCATGCCTACAACCGCCTGGTAAAAAAAGACAAAGCAACAGGGCTGGTCAGCCTGCGCATACATGTTTCTCGTCACCCTCTCTATGTCGCCGGCCGCCGTAAAGCGGGGCGTAAGTATGGCTTCCGTCCGGAACGTCAGCGCCTGCTCGATGCGCTCTGGCCAGTACTCATCAGCTTCTGTGACGCCGGTAAGCATACCGTCGGCATGTGTATCTCCCGGCTGGCAAAGGAGCTGAGCGCTAAGGACGCTAAAGGTCATGTCATTCCGGAAACGGAGGTGACGGTGTCACGCCTTTCGCGCCTTATCGAGGAACAGATACGGTTTGGTGTTCTGGGCCTCGCGGAAGAACGCACCTGGGATCGTGAATCCCGCTCCTGGCTACCAACCTATGTTTATATAACCCCTGTGGGATTCCAGATGCTGGGCGTTGATATGGGCAAGCTGTTTAAAGAGCAGGAGAAGAAGCTTCGCCAGAGCGCCGAGCGCGAGCAGTTGATCCGGGAAGGGGTAATGAGCGAACATGACGATGTCCAGCCCCACTCCGCACGTAAATGCTGGTCTGGCCGTAAGCGCCGTGAAGCACAGGTTTACCGCCGTAAAAAAGGAGCGGAGCGTAAACGTGCCAACAACCTGATTAAGCTGCCGGCAGATGAACGGCTCCATGCTATGTCTGAATGGGTTTACCGCACTCTGCCGCCTGACGAAGCATACTGGTGCACATCTGAGCGGCTTAAGGCTCTGGCTATCCAGCATCTTTACCAGCTGGATCTTGCGCTTTCTCCACCGGACTAGCATCAACGACGAAACAAAAGTCTTCCTGTTTACAAGCCCCTCACCGGGGCTTTTCGTGCTGGTTTTTTTCGGTCATCCAGCTCATTTTTTGCCCTTCCTCCCTTTACCCTTCCAGTCAGCGTTACGTTCAGGTGGCCGTTATGGCCCACAATGGCCACCGTATCTTTTTTTTACACAGAAATCCGCAAGCGAATAAATGAAACATTCCGGAATTGAATAAAAGACATTCCGCAAAATAATCTTACTTCACATTTTTTATCTCTCTGTTCATTACATTCCAGAGTAGATCTTTGTCTCCGGCCACTCTGTGGATAATGAAAAATGCCTTCGCATGCAGCGGCCTGACGGCCGCGCGCTCAGAAGAAAATCAAATGTGCCTCCCGTCGCAAGCGCCGGGCCCCGTTCAAGCTATAATCTGACACCGTGCACATACTTGACCCCTGTTAAACCGACGCCGCCCCGGCCCAAAGGGCCGGAACACCCTCGCTTTAAGAGGGATGTTGTAACTAGTGACTGAAGCTGCTGCAGGATAAGTCGCGATAGGTTCCCTGTACGCGCTCGTAAGCGCCTGACGGCGCTAACGCGGAGATACAGCCCGTCGCCTCGACGGGCTCACTCCGACAGCGCACATCATCTACAGAAGTAACTTTTAAGAGGTATGGCTTTGCAGGGTGAGGGATGGGATAGGCAGAACCTTTCATACTGCAGCGGCTAACGCCGGTCACGGCGCCATTCGACGTTCTCGCCCGGATTAGCATCTGCTGGCGCCTCTATGCCGCGAGGCGGCATCAGTTAGTTCTGCAGTACGACTGATGCAATACCTGTTGCTCATTTCACGTTTACTGGAACCTGACTCGGGCAGGTAATAGCCATCATGTCCTCGCCTGATCAGGGGTCAGTTTGGATATCGAAAATTATTGTACGTTAAGGCTGTTTTTTGACCTTCCGACTTTAGCTGGTCTCAACCGACGAAACTTACCGGAAGCCGGTATCCGGTTGCTTTTCCAGATATAATCACCTGTCAGATTGATGTGCTCCCAGCCTAACGGCGACAAATGCGACAGCAGTTGTTCGTTGATCTTTAGTCCTTTACGCTTCAGGGCATCGATCGCCCTTTCCATATACACAGTATTCCACAGCGAGATCGCAGCCGTCAGAAGCGTCAGTCCACTGGCGCGATAGCTCTGATTTTCAGGCTTTCTGTCCCTGATTTCTCCCAGCCGGTGCATAAATACCGCCCGCGCCAGTGCGTTACGTGCCTCACCTTTATTCAGCCCCGCCTGTACTCGCCGACGCAATGCAGGATCGCGGAACCAGTCAAGCATAAATAGCGTTCGCTCAATGCGCCCAATTTCTCTCAGTGCTTTGGCAAGTCCGTTTTGCTTGGGGTAGCTCGCTAGTTTTTTCAGCATCAGAGATGCTGTCACGGTTCCCTGCTTTATCGAGGTCGCCAGACGCAGTACTTCACGCCAGTGAATTTCGATCTCTTTCAGATTCAGGCTGGTCGTTGATATCAGTGACTGAAGCGCCGGGTACTGGTCCGCTTTCCCTTTGATAAACAGCTTTTTGTCGTGGAGATCCCTGATTCGCGGACAGAACGCAAACCCCAGCAGATGCATCAGGGCAAAGACATGATCGGTGAAACCTGCGGTATCGGTGTAATGCTCTCTGATTTCCAGGTCGCTTTCGTGGTATAGCAGGCCATCGAGAACATGGGTTGAATCCCTGACCCGACTGATTATGCAGGTGTAAAACGGGCTGTATTGATCCGAAATATGGGTGTAAAACTGACGTCCAGGCTCCTGCCCGTATTTCGGGTTAACCTGCCCTGCGTAGCGGCCAGAGCTGCCTGTTCTGAAATTTTGTCCGTCTGATGATGACGTTGTCCCGTCTCCCCAGAATGCCGCCAGTGGTCTTTTCCCCTGCGCGTTTACCAGCTCTGCGAGGGCGGCTGAATAGGTTTCGTCGCGGATGTACCATGCCTGGATATCTTCCAGTGATGATTTGGTGCTTCCGGGACAGGCTTCCGCCATTTTGGTCAGACCAAGATTGATGCCATCCGCAAGGATGGTGGTGAGGAGCAGGCGGGTATCGGGACGGGTAATGTCGTTTTTTATATGCGAAAAATGTCGGGTAAACGTCGTCCAGCTGTTTACCTCATCGAGAATTTCCGTGATTTTAGGGCGCGGTAGCATGCTGTAAACCAGCTCTGCCAGCGGTGAAACCTGCACCGGGACGCAGTTATCCAGCGGAGAGACTTTTACTCCCCTGTCAGATATTTCCACATCGGGCAGTTCACCAAGGGCTGCCATGGCATTGACCTCTTCAAGTCTGGACTGAAGCAGAGTGATACGGCTGGTAATGTACTCATGATTATCAGCTGATACGGGCAGGGGCAGCGCCGGTGTGAGTTTGTCAAAGTCCTCACGTCATGGCAGGCGCTGTCAGATAAAGACCCTTCACAGACTGACCCAATCACCTGCGCAGTGATAACAGCTATCAATAATATGCTTATCGACCTGATGGCTGCGATGTCGCATAAGGACTGGCTGAGCCGCCGCCAGCGGCAAAAACAGGGAATTGAACGGGCCCATATACTGGGGAAATATCGAGGCAAACAGGCTGATCAGGAACGACATCAGAAAGTTCTGTACTACCGGGAGGTCAAGAAACTGAGCATCCGTGAAACGGCAGAAGCAACAGGCTACAGCACTTCACAGGTTTGCCGAATCCAGGCATATCATCGAGATAAGTTAGATTTTAAATCAATAAGTAATAAATAATGCAAGTTCCATTCAATAACACATGATAATAAATTTACATTTATTTACATAAATTCACTTTGTGCATACATTTTGGTCATGTAATAGTGAAACAGCACTTTATGTTAAAATTTATAAGAGGGATTTTTATGTCAAATATCAGAGAATTGAGTTTTGATGAAATTGCATTAGTCAGTGGTGGCAACGCAAACAGTAATTATGAAGGAGGCGGAAGTCGTAGTCGTAACACCGGAGCCCGTAACTCACTGGGACGAAATGCACCGACACACATTTACAGTGACCCGAGCACAGTTAAATGTGCTAATGCTGTCTTTAGTGGAATGGTTGGTGGTGCCATTAAAGGTGGTCCTGTAGGAATGACCAGAGGAACTATTGGTGGGGCAGTTATCGGCCAGTGTCTCTCCGGTGGAGGAAATGGTAACGGAGGCGGAAACAGAGCTGGTTCCAGTAATTGTTCAGGAAGTAACGTCGGTGGTACCTGTAGTCGATAAGTAAGTATCAACGGAGGATACTGCAGTGTTTATTAAATTATTGTCTTTTATATTAAGTTTATTACTGGGTTTTGCGCTATTAAGTGGTTCCTCCATTATTGATTTGTCATGGTTTTCGTTGCCTGAGGAATTTTCAAAAATAGTAATTACATTGATCACCTTGTTTTCCACTGCTAAATTTACAGATATAGTTTTAGCAAAAATAATAACCTTCATAAAGTGATGTTTTGTAATGGATGAACGTTCGAGCCAGTTTAGATATAGTAAATACAGCGCTATTATTTTTCTTGCAGTGGTTATTATATCAACTATTGTAACATTATCGCCAACCTTTACACTGCGTTATGTTGGACTGGATATTGCATTTTTCATTGTGTTCATTACAGAGATTCTAATTTCAACTCTTGTTTACTTATTTTACCTAAAGGAATTTCCTGAGTGTAGAATAAAAATAAGAACAGACTCAGCTACAGTTAAATTTTCAGCCCTGTCATTCCTTATAATTATTCTGATACAGTTAGCTGTTTACTGCTACAGAGACTATTTATATCATTACGAACCATCACAGATAAACTGGATAACAGTTTTAGTGATGACACTGGTCGTACCCTACTATGAGGAGATCGTATACAGAGCCTGTGCCTTTGGATTTCTGCGTTCAATTTTCAAGGAAAACATTATCATTCCCTGTGTGATAACATCTTTGTTTTTCTCTCTGATGCACTTTCAGTATTATAATGTTCTGGATCAATCAGTCCTTTTTGTTGTATCTATGCTGTTATTAGGGGTCAGAATTAAAAGCAGATCCCTTTTTTATCCTATGTTAATACATTCAGGCATGAATACCTTTGTTATATTATTAAATATTCAAAATATTTTATAACCATGAGTATATTCAGGGAGGAAGCATTAGAACATAACAGTGATACAGAGTACGGAGATATTGTCTTACCCGCGTCATTTGGCATGTCAGTATGCGCCGTTGCTACATTACTTATATTTCTGAGCGTCTCATTATTCGTTTATTATGGTAGTTATACCCGCAAGGCTCATCTTACAGGTATAGTGATGCCTTCATCAGGACTGGTGAAAATCACACCGCAATATGCCGGATACGTCACCCGACAGACTGTTTCAGAAGGTCAGCACGTAGCTGCCGGTGAGCCTGTTTACCATATCAGCGGCGAGCATTACAACGGGCAGGGCACAGGTACACTGGCAGCCATGAGCATGTCCCTGAAGACTCAGTATGCCATGCTGTCTTCCCAGCAGACTCTGGAATTGCGTGACAACAGTCAGCAGCAGCAGGCCATACTACAGCGAATTGCCTCCCTGAAACCACAGATTAAAAGTGCAGAGCTGCGCCTGTCGCTTGCCGGGCATCAGGCCACGCTGGCCGTGTCCGTCATGGAGCGCTATAAAAAACTGGCTGGAACGCATTACGTATCAGATATCGAATACCAGCAGAAGCAAATTGACGTTTCTACGTCACTGCAAAACGTTGAGGATCAGCGTCAGGGGCTTCTGCAACTACACACTGCAATGGAGGCTGCTGAAGAAGATCTTAACCATCTCATCGTTCAGGGGGAAAGCCGTAAAGCTGAGCTGGACAGGCAGTTGCAGGGGATCAGGCAACAGCAGGACGAACTGGCCGGACAGGAGAACTTTACGCTGACGTCACCGGTATCCGGAACCGTTGCTGCCGTGCTGATCAGACAGGGACAGTCTGTCAGGGCATCTGAACCGGTCATGACTCTGGTTCCCGACAATGCTCGTCTGCAGATAGAACTCTATGCCACCAGTCAGAATGCCGGTTTTATTCAGCCGGGGCAGCGTGTTGCACTTCGGTTCGCCGCATTCCCCTATCAGAAGTTTGGCGTTCAGTACGGGACTATCCGAGAGATAAGCCGTACAACGCTGACCCCTTCGGATTTACTCTCCGTATCCCCTGTGACCTGGAAAGAGAATGAAGGGCACTACCGCGTCATCGTCGAACCTGAGAATACCTTCATTCTGGCTTATGGAAAACAGGAACCCCTGCGCCCCGGCATGACCCTTGAGGGGGATGTCAGCCTGGATACCCGCCATTTGTGGGAGTGGCTGACCGAGCCACTCTGGAGCCTGAAAGGAAAACTGTAATGGATACCCTTAAATGGACCGGGAGAAAACAGCTCCCCCTCATCCGGCAGACAGAGTCTGCGGAATGTGGTCTGGCATGTCTGGTCATGATGGCCTGCTGGCATGGTCTGCAGACAGATTTACCCACCCTGCGCGAACGTTTCAGTATCAGCACACAGGGGATGACCCTGCAGAGGCTGATAGAGTGTGCAGCCGGTATCCGGTTGTCCTCCCGGGCCGTCCGGCTGGAGCCGGAAGACCTGAAATCCCTTTCTCTCCCGTGCATTCTCCACTGGAACATGAACCATTTCGTCGTGCTTTATAAAGTTCGCGGGAGCAGGCTGGTTATCCACGACCCGGACAAAGGGAAGATAACGCTCTCCCTGCAGGATGCAGGAAAACATTTCACCGGTGTCGCGCTGGAGTTGACGCCGGCCAGTGATTTTACCGCCCGGGATGAAAGAAAAAAAATTCGCCTGCGCCAACTGACAGGCAGGACACCCGGGCTGCTGGCCGCGATGTCGCGCATCATCATTTTTGCCCTGGCGCTGGAAATCCTGACGCTGAGTAGTCCACTTCTCAACCAGCTGGTAATTGATGAAGTGCTGGTTGCCGCCGATCGAAGTCTCCTGACCGTTATAATCATTGCCCTGCTGCTGCTGTCAATGACCCAGATGCTGCTGTCGCTGGCACGCCAGTGGGCCAGTATAACTCTGTCCGTCAATTTTAACATGCAGTGGACAGCCCGGGTTTTCCATCATCTGGTGCGTCTCCCGCTGGGCTGGTTTGATGCGCGCAGTAAGGGAAGTATCAATGCCCGTTTTGAGGCCGTGGATACCATCCAGGAGGCGCTGACCACGCAGGTACTGGAAGGTATTCTGGACGTGTTGCTCGTGATAACTGCGCTCTGTATGATGCTGCTGTACAGTCCGGAAATGACGCTGATAGCCGTACTGGCAGCCATTATCTACGGTGTGCTGAGGGCGTTGTGGTATCCGTCCCTTCGACAGTCGGCAGAAGATGCCTGGGACGCAGGTGCCAGGGAGTCCGGGCATTTTCTTGAAACCCTCAACGGTATTCTGAGCCTGAGAATTAACGGCGTGACAGCGCACCGTGAGGCCGCCTGGCTGAACCTCAACATTGTTCGCAGGAATACGCAGCTGCGACAGAGCCGTCAGCTGATGTGCTATGACATTGCACACACCCTGACCGGCAGCGTGGTATCAGCGATTATTTTGTGGAAAGGTGCCGGGGAAGTACTGAACGGTACCTTCACCGTCGGCATGCTGGTTGCTTATTTGTCCTACCAGATGCGTTTTTCATCCAGTATCAGCAGCCTGACCGATAAGTATTTTTCCTGGCGTATGCTTGATATCTACAACGAACGCCTGGCTGACATTGTGCTGACCCCGACAGAAGACTATCAGCAACAACCCGCTCAGGAAGACAATGATACTTCTGTCTTCCCGTCCGTATTCCGGGGGGATGTGGCCGACGGTGCCCGTGTTCCTTTATCCCTTGAGCATATAACCTTCAGCCACAAGGGAGGGAATAAACCGATACTCCGCGGGGTGTCGCTGACACTCCATCCTGGCGAGGTGATGGCCATTACCGGTCAATCCGGATGCGGGAAATCGACACTGGTGAAGCTTATCCTGGGGATCCACATCCCGGATGAGGGAACAATCAGGGCATTTGGCATACCGCATACCCACCCGGATTATTTTCAGGTACGTCAGCGAATCGGTACCGTACTGCAGGATGACCATCTTTTCAGGGGCTCCATTGCAGATAACATCATTTTTTTCAGTGGAGACCGCAATCATGAACGAATGATCCAGTGCGCCAGACTGGCACTTATCGACAGCGATATCATGTCTATGCCGATGGGGTATCAGACGCTGATTGGTGAAACCGGTGGAGGGCTTTCCGGAGGGCAAAAACAACGCATTCTGCTGGCCAGGGCTTTGTACAAGAAACCGGGATTTTTATTACTGGATGAAGCGACCAGCCATCTTGATGTTGAAAGTGAAATTCAGATAAGCCAGACACTACGTCAGCTGGGGCTTCCTGTCCTGCTGATAGCCCATCGCCCGGAAACCATAGCCTCTGCAGACCGGGTTCTGTATCTGGCAGACGGCTGCTTTATGGAGCTGAGGCACAAGCGCACCATTGATGATGGGCTGAACAAAAATTAACCTTAACGTACAATAATTTTCGATATCCAAACTGCCCCCGATCAGGCGAAAATATACTGTATCAGACCTATAACCCCCAGGTGGCCAGCGTAAGCATAATAAAAGAAATTACGGGGCATGAAACGCTGACGACCTTCGGGGCAGAGATCCAGGCATAAAGATACAACAATCAGGGGGAACACCAGAGTAGGCAAGGTGGCCAGTAATAATGTCTCGGCGGGTATGCTGAGAAGATATTTGACGCCATTTAGGCAGAGAAGTGATAGCACGGCAACGAAGGCGGCTGTACGCCTCATTTCGAGGGTGGGGCCTCCCATAACTATTGGAAGGCTGACGGCCAGCGTTATTCCCGCCAGACCATAGCTTGCCGGCTGAAGCGGAAAAATCATGAGCGCCAGGAGAAATCCTCCGGCAAGACTTCCCTTTTTGCCGTACCGGTGTTGCAGGGCGAGCAGCTGCGTGACGCCGGCGAACACAAATAGAATGTTCATTGCCCACCACGGCTGGTGATGCTGGAATGCCAGACTGAATACCGGCTGCGTGATCACCGCCCAGACCCACAAACGGTTTGCTCTCATCTGCAGACGTTCTGGTGAACGCCGTACGTTCATCGCCCATATAAGTGTGAACAGGGGGAAGGCCATCCGGCCAAGCGCATACATCAGCGGCTGGGCTGGCGTCAGAAACACCGTATTGATGTGATCGATGAGCATGGCCAGAAGCGCCACGAGCTTGATCATATCCAGAGCAGCCGGGCTGGGTTTGCCAGTTGTCTGCAGGTTGTGAAGTGCATCGGGTACGGAAAGATTCATGCTGTACATCCCCCTGACGACACGCGGTCAGCAGCCATCTCTGAACAAAGTGCCAGAATGCTCTGCCGGTTTGCGATGTCACCCTGACTTTCAATTTTTCCAGAATTTTTCGCACCGCAAATTCTGATTTATCTCGCAGCACGCGCATTGCGCCTGCTACATCTTTTTTCTGTATACAGATACTTAAAATATGAAAATCGTTCATGGCTCTCCCTTCCTTATAATATTAATATCGGCAAAGGCCACAATATATTTAGATTAGGAAAGCATTTTTCCTATAAAAATTTATGTCATATCAGGAACGACCCAACAACTCTTTTTAGAATGATTAGCTCGCTCTATGATTTCTACCGGAGAATACCCTCCCAGAACGACAAATCGCCATCCTCTAAAACATGAATTTGTCTGCTAATAACAATTCGCATATTATTCATCTGTCTCTTTGCTATCTGGCGTGCTGGTCTGGAGCCTGGCAAAATCTTCGCGAATCGACTTAGCTGCTGGTTTCCATACCTTTTTAGCCCACTCTATATTCATTCTTCCTTCACTGACAATCTTTAGTGCGATGGCATAGGGTGTACGACCCTGCTGCTTTGATAGCCACAAAATGTGGTCGTCAATACTTTCATCCGGGATGTCATCAATAATGGAATGAATGAGGTCAAGGTCCTCTTGAACCCACGCTTTTCCCGTTCGCGGAAATACCAGATTGGGTTCGCGAATTTTTTTTGGATTTTCCTCTCTTGCCTCTGTAGAAGCATCTTTTCCGGCTGCGATAAGTCTTTGCCTCTCACTTAACCCCCCCAGGGTAGCAACCGTCCTGACCATATTTTCACGCTGTTCGCGGGTAATGCTCACCTCATCACAAATAATGACATTAAGCGCATCGATAAGTGATTCCAATTTATTCTCAGTTAATTTCATAATCGTTATTAACCCACTGTGCAATAAAATTTTTTCTTGATTAATTATTTCATTTATTTTTGACGGGAGATAGTTGAAAGCATCTTTCCAGGGAAAATCTTTGCATTCGTCATTCACTATTTGACAGAGCCGTCTCCTGATGCAACTTGCGCCAGCGCCAGGGTTCTGTCTGACCTGCGACGGACCATAGACCGGCTGCCTGACGACGGGCTTCGTTTTCCAAGATTACGTAGTCGGGCCGGATGGCTTTTCCGTGAAACCGGTAAGCCCATGCCAGTCCGTTGCGGATCTGTGCGGCATTCACATCCGTTTTGCCCAGCCACACTGTACCCAGCAGCCGGCCATAGTGATCTGTATCAGTGCCCGTGACAGTGACGGTACGCTGCACCACCATCGATGTGAGCGCCTGCCTGGAACGCTGACCAAAGGGCTGTTTTTTTTCCGGCGCATCGATGCCGGCCAGACGAACGCGCTTGAGCTGGTTGTCCGTTTCAAGAATCTCAACAGTATCCCCGTCCAGAACACGAACAATCCGACCGTTGATATCAGCAGTGGTCGAAAACGTCACAACAAACAGAACCATGAAACAGAGCTGACGGAACATGCATATACCTCCTTCTCAGTTTTTGGTGTTAGGTGACGCCTGTCCGCCGGGAAATTCTGCACTGTTCAGTACAGGAGTGCCAGTGGCTATAGCTTTTAAATTATAGCCTTAGCGAGTACGTGGAAAGCCGTGCCACTATACGCCTCCAAAAAGTAAGGTATTCTGAATAAAGTCTCACAAGACCTGCTTCCGGGATATCGACCGTTACGGTAACGTCTGGCAAGGTTGATCCCGAAGGGATGCACTTGAATCTAACATTGGTTAGGGAGCATTGATTATGCGCATCAGAAAATTGATGGAGAAAATGGGAGTTGATGATGACCGCATGGGTTCGAAAAATCTTCGAGACCTGATACGTTTTCATCTGAATATGGGAAAAACTGAGGAAGAAACCGTGATCCTGGTTGCGGATAAAGCCGAAGAAGTCCGCTCTATGCAAGGCAATTCCAGAGAACAATATATAGATCAGGCAATGGTTTATATGTGGCAGCGTTATCGTGGCCGCTGGCCGACTGTTGCAGCATATACAGTGCACAGCCAATCCGGCATAACTACGAATTACTATACCCCACCTGATGGCATTAAAGCCCCCGGCATGACTAGGAATTACTATTCCGAACCAGATGGTATTAAAGCCCCGCCCTACTGGGGGTTCTTTGTCGTTGAAGGCAAATTCCTCTTATCCCATCTTTATATGGGCGGAGTAGAGAAAGTCGCCTTCAGCCGTGAGGAACTGCTGGCCAGGTTTGCTCCGAATCCCGCTGAAAATACTGCAGGACAGATAGCTGGCTATGTCCATAAAAATCCTGACCCGAAGCACCAGATCGATCCAGTACTGGTTCGCCAGTTGTATTCCGGTGCAGATTTCCAGCCCTTTAAAAGTGTCTGGGATGCATTCAAATCTCTGGGGATCGGTGTCGATGCCGAAGCACGAAAATTCCGCCTCGTTCTGAAGCAAGAAGACCGCGCTTTCTGGCCGCAGGCGAACCCGGAGTGGGAATTTCTACTCAAATATCCGCGTAACACTGAGCGTGAACTGGTTCAGGAACGCGCACACGAAGACGGTGCAGTAAGCCAGACTCGTGCTCGTAAAAATCAAGACGTGTTCAGGCTAGATGTGGCTTATAACTGTTACGGGATCTGTGTATTGACTGGGGCGAGCGATCTCCGTTGCGAAGCCGCGCACCTGGTTTCTCATGCGCGCAAAGGCGGAGCCAGCTACCTCAATGGTATTTTCCTGCGTCGTGACCTTCATAAATTGTTCGATGACAATCTGTGCGCTATCGACCCAGTCACGATGGAAATGGTCTTTTGTGATGCTGTGCTTGCAAGCGATCCTGATCTTCACCCCCTCCACCGGCGTAAAATTGTGACACGTAATCCCCTGAAGGCTGAAAACCTCCATAATCGTTGGGAAATCTTTAGGGCTGGAAGTGCTTAATCACTCTTTTCTTTTCGTTTTCTTTATAGGGGTCTGAAGTCCAATGGGACGAAAACGTACGTTAGTTAAGTAACTGTCTGATATATCAAAACATAATGGACATTGAAAAACGCCCTCGAAACGATGTCTTTTTAATCGAAAATTGGCATTTAACGGACAAGCTTGTCTACGAATCTATTTTTCAGACGATAATTTTCCTCTTACCGTACGTTTTCGTAAGGTTGGCCCTCAAACCCCTAACTCTACTAGCTCGGCTTGAGTGTCTGCCGGGCATAATTCCATCCTCCTGCGGGCAGTAGCAAACATTGCTGGCGTCACTGTGGCGCTAAGGTGTTCGCCGGTAACCCCAGATTTTCGTTTCCTTCTACTTTACCTATCTGCTCGGTGATCCATTTACCGGCTTTATCGGCAGCGGTGAAATCCACCTCATTATTTTCCGCCAGTTCCTGCAACAGCAACTCAAGTCGGTCAATACGGTAGTGAAGCTCACGCAATACTTCAAGCATTTCAATCTGTTGTTTATCGATAAGGCGATAGTCGAATGTCATACGATAGCTTTGCAAGTTATAGTTCTGGCATTCACCGGTCTCTTTACACGCGGTACGGATGCAGTTTGCAAGATACTCCTCTGCGCTGCTGGCTTCGGTGTCTCCTCCCAGGCGCTGCAGGGCAGGAAAATACTCGGGATCAAACATTGCTGTACGAACCATCTGTTCGCCAAGGAATCTGGCTCCTAAACTTTTTTTGACCCAGTCTTTCATCCAACGGCAGTGAGCCACCAAGGTAGTGTCAGCAGCGACAGACTCCGGCTCAAACGCTGCCCGGGCAATAATATGAAACAGGAGTGCCAGGCAGTACATTTGTCCTTTTCGACTTACCGTCGCCACTTCCTGATATTTCAGTTCATAGGGATTAATGTTCGGCATGACATCCTGGCTAAAAACCAGGAACTCCTGCGACTGCTCCATCACTTTTTCAAAACGCCGGCTGCGGTTATTCGGATTGCTAAGCGATCCGGCCTGGTGCCAGAGGTCTGACAGATGACGGTATTTGCGAGAATACTCATCTTCCTGCTGTTGATAAAAATGTTTCCGGAGCTGCCCATCAATATGTCGGGCGAGACCGGAAAAATCAGGCAGGATGATCTGGGCAGGCTTACTCGGATGATGAATAAGGGAAATTAAATCTGAAATCGCCATGTCCCGGCTCTGTGGCCCGTAACGCCCCTTATCCACGCGGGTACCGATGAAAATACTTTCCAGTGTCATGCTTTATCCTTTTCCTTCTTTATCTCAATGAGAAGAGGGGTTATTGAATCAGGATGGAATTGTCTGAGCCGATGGTAAGGATTGTCTCACCTTCCTTAACGAGCCGGACGAAGTAGTCGTCCTGAAAAGCCATCCTTCGGGGTGACTTTTCTCGTTTCAGAGATCGGTGACCGGCAACAGGGATTTCGCGGCTCTGATTTCATTAATCTCCCTGTAATACTGCTCTCGTTCGACAACAAAACACAGCGAAGTGTAAAACTGCGCGATGGTCAGCCCGTCCCGCCCGGCCACTTCACAGAACAGAGCCATTGTCAGTGAGATTCCCTTCGGCAGAAACGGAACCATGTTGAAACGAAGCTGTTTCGAACGCACTTCCAGATAGGGAATGTTGTTCATCATTACACGTTTGAGGTCGTCCTCGTTTTTCAGGGCGAGGATACGGCAGTATTCCCGGTTGTAGATCGGGGTAAGATTGCTTTCAAAGCTCTGCGACATTATGTCCCGATCAGTCATCCGGGCAACCTCTTTGTCCATCAGTGCCACCAGTTCACTGGAACGCACAAAATTCCCCAACAGATCACCGAATGTGGACGTCAGTAACTCAAGAACAAGATCGTTTTTGGATTTCCCCATCAGGCTGGCCTGTTCTGTAATGGCCGCATCGATATCAGCAGGGATTTTTCGCAGCGTCATTACCCTACTGGCTTCATCCATAACCTTATCAAGAAACTTACCCATAACAGCACCTATAATCATCAATGTGGATTTATTTGATAGTTTTATCTCACAAAAGACGATTAAGAGTCAATGCTATATTTTCTGCATCAATTTATGAATTTGATGAGTTAAGTTTATTTATGAAGCAACCTGCGTGTGCCATTCTTTGTTCAGATCCGAAAACCTCCAGTGTCGGAAAACGAACGTTCCCTGGAGCAGGGTCAGGGGATTTGCACTAAAGGGTATGGTGCGAAAACGGCGTCGTGACGGCAGGATCTGGAGGTCTTTAACTCCGTAGGATAACGCAATGAAGAAAACACGTCAGGACGTCAGGGCCCGCTGGCTGGCCAGTCGGGTACCGGAGCAGCGTACCGGTGAAGAAGCGCTGAAATTCTCGGATGAATGCTGGGCAGAGGGACTGCGGCTTGCCGCCAGCCGGGCAAATCACTATCAGCATATTATGGATGTGGTTCGCTGGTCACTGACTGACAGGTAAAAAAAGCTCCCGGAAGAGAGCTTTGTGGCAGGGCGGTCAGCAGCGGAGGGTTACAGGTGGCTCTCGATGCTGCTGATCAGTTCTGAAACCACCTTTTTGAGCGGAACCGGGTTTTCATCTTCCGGGATGCCATTGAGATACGTCAAAAATCAAGGGAATGAGTACCACAAACCGTACTCAGATTATCAACTGGCACTGTTTTGAGATACCCCGCTGCTTGCGGCGGGGTTATTCATTTATTTTTAAACTTTACTCGTCACCCAATAGCTGAAACACGTTATCTGAAGACCAACATCTTAACTGGCTGCAAGCGTTGATGTTAAGGGTTTGACCCCGTGAGGAATATCTGCAAAACGTACTGGATATCTGTATCCGCTTAGCGAACGAAAACCTCACGAGCGTCTTTCATCAGGGGCCGAATCGATGATGATTCATCATGACTGTTTATAGTACAGCAGTCTTATCCCTTTACCGTCAGTGGTAGTCAGACAGAAAAAATTAAACCGGCGTTGACTGTCCGAGGAAGCCCTTATAGTGCGTTTTCGTACGGTTGGACCTCAAACCCTTGGTTAGGTAATTTTGAAAAACTCTCTGTTGAGTGCTTCGGAACTCGCCTGGAGCGTGGTTCTGTGCGGTGGGAGTGGTTTGGTGCGTTCATCCTGCAGTCGCTGGGCAGCGTGCAGCGGCCAGTGAGGGTCGATCAGTGCTGCACGACCGAGCATGATCGCGTCAGCATTCTCTTGAACAAGAATGCTTTCCGCATGCTCTGCTGTGGTAATCAACCCAACCGCACTGACAGGCAACTCACAAACGTCGCGCACAGCCCGCGCAGCTGCTACCTGATAGCCTGGCCCAACGCTGATTTCTGGGTTAGGTGTGTTTCCACCCGTGGATACGTCAATAAAGTCCACCCCTTCTTCACGCAGCCAACTGGCGACTTCAGCTACTTCCGAGACGGTAAGACCGTTCTCCTCCCAATCGGTCGCAGATAAGCGAACGAACAAGGGCACATCAGGAATTGCGCGACGGATTGCCCTCACAACCTGGAGGAGTACGCATGCGCGATTCACGAGACGTCCGCCATAGTCATCGGTTCGTGCATTACTCAGCGGCGAGAGAAACTGATGCAGGAGATATCCATGAGCAGCATGGACTTCGACCACATCGAAACCAGCAGCAACCGCGCGTTGTGCCGCCAAAGCAAAAGCGGTTGGAATTTGGCTGATTTCGTCGGATGTCAGTTCAGACGGAACAGCATAGTCTCCAAAGGCGATCGGTGAAGGTGCGACAGTGCTCCATCCACCTTCATCTAGAGGCACTGACCCGCGTGCTCCACTAAACGGGTTCAAAGCACCAGCTTTTCTCCCGGCATGACCCAATTGCACGCCGATGCGTGAACCACGGGCGTGTACTGCTTGAGTGATTCGAGCCCACGCATCGCGCTGCTCATCATTCCACAGACCCGTGTCGTGCGGCGTTGTGCGCCCTTCGGGGCAAACAGCCGTGGCTTCAGTAAGGATCAGACCAAATCCACCATTTGCAAACGCGGAAAGATGAACGTGATGCCAGTCGTTGGGCATGCCATCATCAGCCATGTACTGGCACATGGGCGCCACCCAGGCCCTATTTGGGATCGTGACACCCTTAATTGTCAGGGGCGAAAAAAGTCGGGTTTTTGCAGAAACCATCAAACTACCTAAATGCTTTGATCAAAAGAGAATATGAATGCAGTGGTGTTCCATAACATGCATCCAGTTGAATGCATGAATAGCTGGATGCATCTTGGGTCATTCAGACGCCATCACTTGCCATCGCGGAAATCGGCAATGCTCACGTTGGTCAATGCGTAATCACTGAACACAACCCGGCAGCCGTCTGCATTGGGAGACTGCGCTTCAAAGCCAACCTCTGGCTCTTGCTCAGTGTTATCGAAAGCGAATGCCCGCACGAAGATCCACTTCGCGCCATCAAGCGAGGCATGCAGTGCATACACGTTATCCTTGCGAGAGATGCGCAGATTGACCTGCTTTCCATCCACCACGAAGGCATTTGCATCGTCAGAGGTAGCACCTTTGTTGATGACGGAAACCACCATGGGTTCGCCGTCCGGCGAATATTCGAAGCACAGCTTTGCCCAGGTGCGCTCATCCACTCGCAGGAACAGGACGCCTGCATCAAACGTGGCACCGAACTCTACGTTTACCGTCGCGCGGAACTGAAAATCACCTGATGGAACGCGAGTCATCAACGTCGCAGCGTTGTGTCGGCTGGCAGTCGTGACCACAGAACCAGCGCGGCCGGGGTCGATAAAAATGTCGCTATGTCCAGGTGCGAGCACGCTTACGCGGCCGCTGACATCATCAACCTTCCAGTCAGAACCTTGCGAGGCAATAAAGTCGTTAGATATGTTGTGCAGTTTCATCAAGCTCTCCAGTTGTTAGTCTGCGGAAAAAGTGCGCCACTAAAAGAACCCTCCATTGCGAAACCATTTCGTCAATGTGCTTGGCATGGGGGACATGTTTTTGAAGGTGGCTGTTCAAGTTCATGCGTTACGTCTTTGCAAGGTGGGGGCCAACAGCAGCGGCAGAGCCAACAGCGCCAGGACGACAAGCATCGTGAGCCGAAGACCGATGTGCTCGCCAATAAGGCCGAGCAACGGAGGGCCGACCAGAAACGCCATGTAGCCGATCGTTGCAAGGACCGCGATGCGCGCAGCTGGATCGTGGCCAACGGAGGCTCCAGCCGACATCGCTACGGGAAATCCCAGTGATGCACCGATCCCCCACAGAAACACGCCAACACCTGCCACATACAAGGAGGGGGCGAGAACGACAATCAGTATTCCAATGGCACCGATTAGCGCACTGGCGCGAATTACGCTGACAGGGCCGAAGCGACGCAGCACACCTGTTCCCAAGAACCGCCCCAAAGTCATCGTCGCAGCGAAAGCGACGAACAGAAGCGAACCAACGACTTCAGAGGTTTCGTGCGCATCCACAATCAGTAGCGGTAGCCAGTCGTTGGCGGAACCTTCGGCCAGCGCCACAGCCAGCACGATCGAACCAATGAGGATGAGCTTCGGGTCATCCTTGATGGTCGCGATAAAGCCTCGCTTGTTCCCGGAATTAGTCGCGCGAGCACCGTGTGATCCGACCACACCGTAGGTGACATAGACCAGCATCGGACTCAGCAGCGCACAGACGACGAGCATGTGCGAGGTGACGGACAAGCCTTGTGCAACCAGTAGCAGACCGCACACGGCACCGAGTGTCGTACCCAGGCTGAAGCAGCCGTGCACGAGCGTCAGCACGGGCCGGCCCAGACCACGTTCCACATGCGCCCCCAACACGTTGACGGCCACTTCGGCTTGGGCCATGCCAAAACCGACCAGGCCCAAGCCCAAGCCTGTCGTCCAGGCTAGAGCAAGGTGTGTACCGCTCGACAGAACGATCAACCCCGCCAAAGCGAGCGTCATGCCCGCGCAGACAGCACGGTCTGCACCGATACGGGCCACGATGTTGCCAGCCAGCAGAATCCCGCCCATCGAGCCTAGCGAGAACCCGAAAAGGATGAGGCCCATCTCTGCTGTGGATGCGCTTAGAGCGTCGCGGATAGAGGGCGTGCGCACGATCCAGGAGGCCATGACAAAGCCGAGCACGAGGAAACATCCGAATAATGCCCGGCGCGTTTTGAGCAATCTTGTGTTTTCAGTATTCACATTCGTTCTTTGGTTTTAGGGGGCCTTAGGCCTTGCTGGTTGATCTGACGGAGCGAGCCATTTGTTTGCCTACCAGTTCATTCGAGAGATAAGGCGCTGTACGGCTTACCTTTAGACGACCGAGCGGGAGGCGTACCCCGACGCTGTTGCAGCGCCACGGCAGGAGGCAGGCCGTCGATAGCGGCCACATCCGGCGTACCCGCCTGGTCGATCAGCCGACATGCATAGGGCACGACGGATTCCCGGTAGCGACGCTGCGACTCGGCATATAAGGTGCCGAACGCCAGGGACGACTTGCCCGAACCCGAGATACCCGTGAAGACCACAAGCGCGTCACGTGGAATCTCAACGTCAATGTTCTTGATGTTGTGTTCCCGTGCCCCGCGAACACGTACAAAGCCATGAGTTTTAACTATCCCGTTCTTCATAATGCTGACTGATATTGATCGTGATTTTTTCCGAATTCGGACGGCGTGCGAAAGGTAATGGTCCAGCGCAATGATGCCGTTGGCTCAACACTATGTTGCCAAGTCCATCGTGCATAGCCTTCAATGCGATAGATGGATCGTGGGGCCACTTCCCAATCCACGCCCTACACAGCGGGACGCAACCGCTCAACTGCCGGAGTTGCAAAGGCACAAAGTACGATAAGGACGCTGGCGGCAAGAATGGCGGCAGTAATTCCGCTGAAATCTATCGCCCAGCCCCCGAGCATTGCTCCGGCAGCAATGCCGCTGTTGCACGCAGAAATATTCAGCGTGCCAGCCAACGCTTTGCCACTGCGGGCGGCATTGATGACACGTATTTGCCCAAGCGGGAATAGTGCTGTATGTGCGACACCCCAAATCACGAGGGAAGCAACAAACAAGATTGGCTGCCCAGCAAACAGAGCAGCACTCGCGGCACCTGCTCCAAGCATGAGGCAGAAAATGATATTGGCCTTGACTGCGTGCCCATCAACGAGGCGCCCGGCGAGGTAATTTCCCAACAATCCCACCGTGCCGAAGCCCATCAGCCACCAGCCGACCTGAGCCGGCGCAATACCTCCTGAACGCTCCAACATATCGGCGAGATAGGTATATGCGCCAAACATGGCGGTGAACACCCCGAGTGACAGCAGGAGATTGGCGATAAAAAAGCGGTTAGCCAACGTGGCAATCTGACTTTTTAGGGACTCTTGGGGGCCGGGAGATAGTTCAGGCATGACCTTGCGCAAAAGCATCGCCATCGCGAGGGACAGGACGGCCAAGACCCAGAAAGCTCCACGCCACCCAACAGCATCACCCAGCACCGTGCCCAATGGCAGTCCGAATAGCAAAGCGGCTGTGACACCGAAATAGACCTGAGAAATGGCTTTTCCCGATTTTTCTTTGGCGGCCAGTTTTCCTGCCGCATCACTACCGACACCCCAAAACACGGGTAAAAGTGCAGCAGGAACAATCCGTGCAATAAGCACAGCCCAGTAGTTCGGCGCGAGTGCAACCGCTACATTGCTCAATGCGAACGCAACCAGTATCCAGGTAAACAGAGAACGTCGCTCAATGCGAGCAAAAGCCGCAGTTAGCGGCGGGCCAGCAAAGACCACAGTAATAGCAAATGCTGTGACCAACTGGCCAGCTACTGGAATAGAGATATTCAAATCTCTTGCCAAAGTAGGTATCAGTCCGATGATGATAAATTCCGTGGTCACGATAACGAATGCGGCCAATGAGAGGATGGCTATGGAAATAGCCTCAGTTCGTGATTTCCTCCCGGTAGCAAGCATTTCCCGTGTATTCAAAATTCCGCTCATAACTATTAAATAATTCCTAGCCTATTAAGCCTTTACGGCCACTAATAGAGACTTAATCTGCAACATCGACCTGAATTCCTATTTCGGAGAAATCCGAAATGGCCGAGGGATCGAGGTCATGCTCAACGATCAATACGTCAATTTCGCTCGCCTCGGTCAGCTTGTAAGGTGCAGCCGTGCCCACCTTGTTGGTTGTCACCGGCACAACGATTTGAGAACTTTGCTCGATAAGGCAGCGCTTGAGTTCGGCTTCTTCTGGATCTAATGCAGTAATTCCCAAGACCTTATCAACACCACATGCTCCAAGAATAAGAACATCAACGTAAATTTTCTTTAGCTCCTGGATAGTCTGACTTCCGAGACATGCGCCTTTGATGGGATTGAAAATCCCACCCAGCACGAGAACTTTGCAAAGTGTGTGGTCAGAAAGCGCGACTGCAACTGCGGGAGCGTTTGTAATGACCGTAAACCTTTTTGACCTCGGTAATTCAGCAGCGACTGCGATATTCGTCGAACTGGCATCTATGAATATCGTTTGACCCTCTTCTATGTGAGCGGATACTCGTTTCGCTAATTTCTGCTTGTCCTCAGGCGCATCTGTCGTTCGCTGCTGGATGTTTCCAAAATCAGGGGCCGGTGCCAAAGCTCCGCCATAAACCCTGCGGCAGAGGCCCAAGCGAGCCAACTCGCGGAGGTCTCGCCTGACCGCGTCCTCTGACACGTTGAACTCTTTCGCCAATTCGGTAGCGATCACGCGACCCTTCGCAGCCAAATGTGCACAAATGCGATCTTGTCTCTCTTGATTGAGCACGATTGCGTTCCTGTTTCGAGGGTTTTAAGTTTGATTGTGCGCACTATTGCACGTTTGTGAAAGTTGTGCAATGATGCGTCATGATCAGGAGGCAAAGGCTGCTTCGTACCCACAGGGCTTGCGTCTAGGATGGTGACGGAATTTTCAGGTGGTTCACGTATAGGAAATTGGAACCTTTTTATGCCGGAGTGGTGTGGTTGAAATTTAACCACACCCCGGTTCATTTTACGGATAATGAAGATCATGCTGACCTGCGTGAACGTTGAACTGACGACAGAACAGAAAATAGCCTTTGAAAAAATACAACGCCAGAGTAGTGATCGCCATGTCCGCGACAGAGTGCGATGCGTGTTGCTTTCTTCTGAAGGATGGTCAACGGCCATGATCGCGCAGTCTCAACATATCCATGAAACAACGGTGCGTCGACATCTCAATGACTGGCTGAATGAGCAAAAACTGGTGCCAGAAAATGGCGGTTCTCAGAGCCATCTCAGCGAAGAACAGACCAAAAAACTGAGGGTTCACCTTACCCGTAACCTTCTTCCAGCCACAGTGAGCATCATTGAGCTGGTTGATGAATGGTGGGGTATCCGCTATACCATTCCGGGCATGAATAAGTGGCTGCACCGCAACGGCTTAAGTTACAGAAAACCGGCTGGCGTCCCTCATAAATACAGCGCGGAAGCACAGCAGGCGTTCGTGGAAATCTACGAAAAACTGAAACAGGAAGCCGGAGACGATGACCCCATTCTGTTCATTGATGGCGTGCATCCGACGCAGGGAACAAAACTGGCTTATGGCTGGATGCCTGCCGGAAAAAAAAACCATGTAGTCGAAACCACCGGCAGTCGCCCGCGCCTGAACATCATGGGTGCCCTGAACCTGAACGATATCAGTCGGACGGTCATCTGGGAATATGACAAAATCAACAGCCATAATATAGCCCTGTTCTTTATAGATGTCCGTGAAACGTACCCGATAAAACAGAAGGTTCATATCATCCTTGACGGTGCCGAATATCACCGGACGGAGCAGGTAAAAACATGGGCTTATCTGCTGAATATAGAACGTCATTACCTCCCGCCATACAAAACCAATCTGAATCCGATAGAAAGGTTGTGGAAAGTGATGAATGAACAGGGAAGGAACAACAGTTACTTTAACTCACCAAAGGTGCTCCGGGAGGAAATACATCGCTTCTTCAGCGTTAAATTACCGGCTGTCGCCGAGACTCTGGTTGGCCGTATTAATGACAATTTCCAGTTGATGAAAAATGCAGCTTCAAGTTAATCATGTATACATAAGCAATCCTTTGTAATTATTTTTATACACAATAATAATGGAAACAATGTGAGGAATAAGGGATGGAAATAAACGTGTTGTTAGATTCAGCAATATCCCGGCGCGAGGTGATAACTAGCAGTGCTAAATTGAGCGCCGCAGTTGCGCTTAGTCAAGGAATTATTTTACCATTTTCTAGCGTCGCTCAGGCCTCAACACCTAAAACGGTGGCTTCAGGTGAAATCGTCCAACACAGTGCCTGTCTAGTTAACTGCGGCAGTCGCTGTCCACTTAAGGTTATTGTTAAAGACGATCGGATCGTCCGAATCGAACCTGAAGATGTAAAAAATGATGCGGTTTTTGGCGAACATCAGATTCGCCCCTGTCTGCGTGGCCGTTCCAGTCGCTGGCGGGTATATAGCCCGGATAGAATAAAATATCCTATGAAACGCGTCGGTAAACGTGGCGAAGGTAAATTTAAGCGTATATCTTGGGATGAAGCAACAGCATTTGTTGCCTCAGAGTTAAAACGTGTGACGGAAAAATATGGGCGTGAGGCAATTTATTATAATTATTCTACAGGCGCTATAGGTCATAACACGCAAGGTACGCCTGCTTGGGAACGCCTTTTAAATATATCCGGTGGATATCTTAATTATCACAACAGCTATTCTGATGCTCAAATTAATGTAGCATCACTGTTTTCTTATGGAAAATATGAAGGAAGTCACTTTACACAAATCGCCCATTCTGACTTGGTGGTATTATTTGGCCTAAACCTGTCGGAAACGCGCATGTCGGGTGGCGGCCAGGTAGAAGAACTTCGTCGAGCACTTGAGACATCAAAAGCGCGAGTAATTATCATCGATCCGCGTTACACCGACTCTGTCGTGACTGAAAATGCGGAGTGGCTTCCTATTCGCCCAACTACCGATGCTGCCCTGGTGGCGGGGATAGCGCATACACTGATCGCTGAAAAGTTGATTGATGAAGAGCTGGTGAATAAATACTGTGTCGGTTACGACCGTAGTACGTTGCCGGAAAGCGCAGCACCAAACGCCAGTTACAAAGATTATGTACTGGGTACCGGTGACGATGGCATCGAAAAAACACCTGAGTGGGCGGCAGATATCTGTGGTATTCCGGCGACCCGTATACGCCAATTAGCGCGCGAAATTGCCACTGCCCGTGCTTGTTATATCTGCCAGGGATGGGGGCCTCAGCGCCACGCCAACGGTGAGCAAACTGTGCGAGCTATCCAGACATTGCCTGTACTTACTGGCCATTTTGGACTGCCGGGGACCAATAGCGGTAACTGGCCCTACGGCACGCCGTATGGTGTGCCAGTGCTGCCTGTAGGTACAAATCCTGTCAAAACCTCAATCTCTTTCTACCTCTGGGCCGATGCAATTAAAAATCCAGAAAAAATTACGGCTAAAACGATGGGGATAGGATTAAAAGGAGCAGAGCAGCTTAAAACGGGTATTAAGCTGATAATCAATCAGGCGAGTAATGTGTTGCTAAACCAGCACAGTGAAATAAGCCGCACCCGTAAAATTATTTCTGACGAAACACTCTGTGAAACCATCATAGTCATTGAAAATCATATGACACCCAGCGCGAAGTATGCAGACCTCCTGCTGCCAGAAACCAGCTACCTTGAAGCAGAAGACTTGATTGATAGCTCATACGCTGCGGGTTCTCATAACTATATGATTGCATTTCAGAAAGCGATAATGCCGATGTGGGAAGTGCGTAGCACTTACGATATCTGCGCGGATATTGCCGGTCATCTGGGTCTGCGTGAGGAATACACTGAAGGAAGAACCCAGGGGCAGTGGGCAGAGATGCTCTACCAGCAGGTTCGAGAAAAACGTCCGTATCTACCGGAGTGGGGTATGGCGAAGGGGATGGGACTTATTGATCAGGGTGTTGCGTCAGAAAAGCAGAGTCTGGCTTTTGCGGATTTCCGTGCTGACGCTAAAGCTAACCCGTTGACGACACCGTCAGGAAAGATCGAGCTTTATTCACAGGCGCTGGCCGATTTAGAGAAAATTTTACCTTTGCAGGAATACGAACGAATCCCGGCAGTGCCTGAGTTTTGCGTAGTGAGAGAATCGCACCTTAACAAAGAATTGTTTGCGAAATATCCACTGCAACTGACTGGCTTTCATACGAAAGGCCATACCCACTCAACCTACACTAACGTACTGATGCTACGTGAAGCAGTGCCGGATGAGGTGTGGATCAATCAGTTAGATGCCAGTGAGCGTCAGTTAGTTTCTGGAGATCTGGTTCATGTATTTAATGATCGCGGTGTAGTGGAAATTCCTTGCAAAGTGACCAATCGGATTTTACCCGGAGTAGTGGCTATGCCACAGGGCGCATGGACCCGGCTGGACAGCAACGGAGTGGATGTTGGCGGATGCCTTAACACTCTGACCAAATATCAACCTTCAGCGCTGGCAAAGGCAAATCCACACCATACCAACCTGGTCGATATCAAACGCGCTTAAGGAGTTATCTAAAATGAAACAGTATGGTTTTTACGTTGACTCCTCGCGCTGCTCAGGCTGCAAGACTTGCCAGGTAAGTTGTAAGGACAATAAAGATCTGGATGTCGGGCCTAAATTTCGGCGAGTGTACGAATACGGTGGTGGAAGCTGGGTGAAAGAGGGTAATAGTTGGCACAACGACACCTTTACCTACTATCTGTCTATTGCATGTAACCACTGTGATGAGCCAGTTTGTGTATCTGGTTGTCCAACAGGAGCGATGCACAAACGACAAGAGGATGGGCTGGTGCTGGTAAACGAGGAAGTTTGCGTGGGGTGTCGGTATTGTGAAATGCGCTGCCCGTATGGTGCCCCGCAGTTTGATACGCGTGCAAAAGTAATGCGTAAATGTGACGGTTGTCTCGACAGACTGGAAAGTAATCTGCGTCCGATCTGTGTGGACTCTTGCCCACAGCGTGCGCTGGATTTTGGGCCAATTGACGAGCTACGCGCTCGATACGGTACTGAAAATCAGATTGCACCGTTGCCAAATGCGTCATTAACTCACCCTAACCTCATCATTAAACCACATCCAAAATCGCGGCTAACGGGGGATACTGACGGTGCGATCATGAATATTCGGGAGGTGCGCCATGCATGAGTTACCACTGGTGTTTTTTACGGTATTCACCCAAAGTGCCGTAGGGGCTTTTGTCCTGCTGATGATTGGTGGCACGCTCGGTCATATTGATGCACGTCGTCAGACCATTGGACTAGTTGCGATGATGTGTTTGTTCGGTTTGGGGGTGATTACCGGCATCTTCCACGTTGGGCAGCCGTTGCGTGCGATGAACATGCTGTTTCGTATCGGCTATTCTCCGATGAGTAATGAAATTGCGTTGTCGGCTTTGTTTGGTGCACTAGGCGGGCTAAGTACATTTGGTCTGCTTTTGAACCGTGGCGCAATCGCACTGTTTAAGGCGCTTGCCTGGTTAGCTGCGGTAGTAGGCATTTTGTTTTTATTGGCTATCCCACAAATTTACCAGTTACCCACTGTTGCTACCTGGCGTTCGTCTTACACCACTGTGATGATGGCGCTGACACCTTTGATTGGTGGGGGGGCGTTAGCTGCGTTGTTTGGTGCACGTCGTCTGGGATTGCTGGTGAGCGTTTTGGCGATCTTGGCTAGCTTCTGTCTGCGTCCCGGATACATGTTGACGCTGATGAATGCTGATGTAGCGCTAACGGCCGCACAAAACAGTTGGTTCACCGCACAAGCGGTCCTACTAGCTGCTGGTGTGGTGGGGGCGATAGGCTATGCCCGATTTAAATCTGGATATACAGTTTTTATGATGGCGACGGTGGTGCTTGTAGCTGAGTTGACTGGTCGAATTGCGTTCTACAACTTGTGGGCGTTGCCGATGTAATCTCGCCTGTATTTTACGCATAATCAGGAGTTATTGATGTCTTCTTATGCTGTATTGCCGCGTATTCTTGGTGCGCTATTTTATTACTCTCCCGAGAAATCAGAAACTAGGGAGCTCTTTTCCTGCCTACCGACGTTGGCCGATCTTTATCCATGGCGCGACCGTGAATACATTGAGCAACTATGTTTATCATGGCCGTTACCGGATGGTGACTCGCTTATCTGGCAGTTTTCGGTGCTGTTTGAGGGACAGGGAAAAATGCCTGTCCCACCTTGGGGATCAGTCTGGCTGGAAAAAGATAATCTACTAATGGGGGAAACGACCGCCGACTATCGGGAGTTTTTACAGTCTCAGGGATTGGTATTTGATGACCGACAGCGTGAACCGGAGGATCAGTTTGGTCTGATGCTCTTGGCTCTTAGTTCTTTGCTGGAAGCGAATAATGAAGCGGCAGCTAATCGATTATTGGAGGTGTATTTGCTGCCTTGGGGATACAGTTATCTTGAGTTGCTGCAAAACAATACGATCAGCCCATTCTATGCCCATCTCGCCGTTTTGTCTGCCTGTTATTTGCAGGATGTTCAACATCAGCAGGGATTACAGCCTGATAAAACGCGTTTGTTTTTCGGATGAGTAAAACAGAGATGTATTATAAGGAACTGATGTCCCACCGGCATGTGAGCCGGCGGGCGCTGTTCCGTGCCTTTATTACGGCAGTACGCCATACCGCGCCAGCAACCCTACCAGCGCACTCTTTACCGCCCGGGATACTATCTGACGAGCACTTTCGCACGCAATGCACTCGCTGTGATGCTTGTATTGATGCTTGTCCAATGGGAATTTTGAGTAAGAATGAAGACGGTTTTCCGCAGCTTCGTATCGAATATGCAAGCTGTGATGGTTGTGGTTTATGTATTAATGTGTGTTCTGAGGGCGCGCTACGTCCCCTAACTCGCTTTGATACAGGATTACGGCCTGTATTTAGCCAACTTTGTGTGAGTTCAGTATGGGCCTGTAAACAATGTGTGGATGTCTGCCAAGAACAGGCCTGTCTGATTGGGGAAGGTGGCCTTCCTCAAGTTGACTATGAACGCTGTAACGGTTGTGGTGAGTGCCTGGTGCAGTGTGGTCACAGTGCGATAACCCTTGAGATTTTTTTTAAATAATTCCGTGACACTGAACCGCCCCGGTTTTCCGGGAGAGTGTTTTGTCTATGAACACAGGCTGCCAGATCACCGTCTATGATGGAAGCGTGATATGCCTTTTCTGAATCGCCACGGATAATCTAGACACTTCCGAGCCGTTGATAATATTGATTTTCATATTCCGTCGGTGGCATCTGATCACTCGAACCATGCCGACGCTTACTGTTATATAGTCGGATAAGCACAGCCAGTTGCCTGACTGTGCTCTCCTAAGAACGGAGCGTGCGACTTTTACCGCACTCCGCTCAAGCCTCTCAAAGGCTTTATTGTTACCCGGCAAACTTCTCATAACGCAGTTTCTGGCGACATGTACCAGCCGTTTCGGCCTTTTCCCCGATTAGTTCAGCCACCGGTGTTACGGCCTCGGCTTGCTTCAGAATGGACATGATCTGGCTGTCAGTAAAACATAATTTTTTCATAGAGATCTCCCCGGTTCAGATTACGAGAGAATTCTACTTATGAATACACCGGTTTTTCGGGGGGATTACCATACAACTCAGCGACGGACGCCACTGACTTTCACCAAATTAGTCGCACCTTCCTTAACTAACAATATGATTTATTTAATAAATAAAAAAGATCAGCGTTTGTGCTCTGTAACACCCATAATACTATAGTGGAGTATATGTTGATTAAAAAAGTATACCCCACTATAGTATATAAAATCAAAAATTGGAGGTAAAAGATGCCCAGCACTCCTGAAGAGAAAAAAAAAGTCCTTACCCGTGTTCGCCGCATAAAGGGTCAGATTGATGCCCTGGAAAGAGCGCTTGAAAATGGCGATGAATGCCGTTCCATTCTCCAGCAAATCGCCGCCATCCGTGGAGCCGCTAACGGACTGATGGCTGAAGTGCTCGAAAGCCATATACGAGAAACATTTGACCAGAATGACAGTTACAGCAGGGAAATCAGTAAATCGGTTGACGATACGATTGACCTGGTTCGTGCCTATCTGAAATAACTTAAATCATTATCACACCAAGGAAAACTTAAACATGAAATCACGTGCCGCCGTTGCATTTGCGCCAGGAATGCCTCTGGAGATTGTTGAAATTGACGTTGCCTCCCCCAAAAAAGGCGAGGTACTGATTAAAAACACCCACACCGGAGTCTGCCATACCGATGCCTTTACCCTCTCCGGGAACGATCCTGAGGGCGTTTTCCCCGTGGTTCTCGGCCACGAAGGGGCCGGTATCGTCGTGGAGGTCGGTGAAGGCGTGACCAGCGTGAAGCCGGGAGACCATGTTATTCCTCTTTACACCGCCGAATGCGGGGAGTGTGAATTCTGTCAGTCCGGGAAAACGAACCTCTGTGTATCGGTTCGCGAAACTCAGGGAAAAGGACTGATGCCTGACGGAACCACCCGCTTTTCTTACAATGGCCAGCCTCTTTACCACTACATGGGATGCTCCACCTTCAGTGAGTATACGGTAGTGGCCGAGGTTTCTCTGGCAAAAATTAACCCGGAGGCAAACCATGAACACGTCTGCCTGCTGGGCTGTGGCGTGACTACCGGGATTGGCGCTGTTCACAACACAGCGAAAGTACAGCCTGGAGATTCTGTCGCTATTTTTGGTCTTGGCGCAATCGGTCTGGCTGCCGTTCAGGGGGCTCGCCAGGCAAAAGCAGGACGCATTATCGCTATCGACACCAACCCGGCCAAATTCGAACTTGCCCGTCAGTTCGGTGCAACCGACTGCATCAACCCGAACGACCATGACAAACCGATTAAAGATGTGCTGCTTGAAATCAACAAGTGGGGCATTGACCACACTTTTGAATGTATCGGTAACGTCAACGTTATGCGTGCGGCGCTGGAAAGTGCTCACCGTGGGTGGGGCCAGTCCATTGTCATCGGCGTGGCCGGCGCCGGGCAGGAGATATCCACCCGTCCATTCCAGCTCGTTACCGGGCGCGTATGGAAAGGTTCTGCTTTCGGCGGAGTGAAAGGCCGTACGCAGCTTCCGGCCATGGTAGAAGATGCCATGAAGGGTGAAATTGAACTGGAGCCATTTGTTACCCACACGATGACGCTGGATGAAATCAATGAGGCCTTCGATCTTATGCATGAAGGTAAATCAATCCGTACGGTAATCCGTTACTGATAGCGTCTTAACTGAGTCAAACCAACTGAAGGAAATGGATCATGGCAACACCTGTAATTTCTGGTAATGACGTTTTTTCCCACGTCTTCATCGGTGCATCCGATGTTGAAAAATCCGCTGATTTTTACGATGCTGTCCTCGGTACGCTTGGCATCAATAACCTCGGCCCGTTTGGCAATGGCTGGGTACTTTATGGTCGCGAAAAGCCAGCCTTTATTATTGCACGTCCGGGCAACGGTGAAGCGCCATCGGCCAACGGCGTTACTGTCGGCTTTGCAGCTGCAAGTCCGGAAGAAGTTGATGCTTTCCACGCCGCGGGCCTTGCCGCCGGAGGGAAAGATGAAGGTCAGCCTGGCCCGCGCAGCCATCTCCCTGGAGCCTATGCAGCCTACCTGCGAGACCCTGCGGGTAACAAAATCACGGCTTATACGTTCATCTGACGTCCTGCTATAAAGAGACTTCCCCTGACTCCCTGTCAGGGGAAATAACCATGAGACAGAGGCTGATGGAACTCATCGAGCAGCATGCCAGCGCTGGCGGCTGGCAAAACGTATACCACCATAATTCACAAACACTTAATTGTGAGATGAATTTCGGTGTTTATCTTCCCCCCAAAGCAGCAACAGAAAAACTGCCGGTGCTGTACTGGCTCTCGGGTCTGACTTGTACGGAGCAGAATTTCATCACCAAATCGGGTATGCAGCATTATGCCGCCAGGAACAACATCATCGTCGTTGTTCCTGATACCAGTCCCCGTGGAGAGCATGTCGCAGATGCTGACAGCTACGATCTGGGCCAGGGTGCCGGATTTTATCTGAACGCGACGGAACATCCGTGGAACACGCATTACAGGATGTATGACTATATTCTCCATGAGCTTCCGGATGTTGTCATGGAGCATTTACCTGTAACATCAAGGAAATCAATATCCGGTCACTCCATGGGGGGGCTGGGAGCGCTGGTTCTGTCGCTGCGAAATCCTGATGAATATGTGAGTGTATCGGCATTTTCACCAATAGTGTCACCTTCTCAGGTGCCATGGGGACAACAGGCATTCACCGCGTACCTGGGTGAAAATAAAAAAACGTGGGAGCACTACGATCCCGTCAGTCTCATTTTACAGGGTGCGAAATTACCAGAAATTTTTATTGACCAGGGATTAAGTGACGCCTTTTATGAAGATCAGTTACGCACTAAAAGTCTTGAAAGAGTGTGCAACGAGATGAACATCAACACATCATTCCGATATCATACTGGTTACGACCACAGCTATTATTTCATTTCCAGCTTTATTGGTGAGCACATTGCTTACCATGCCAACAGGCTCAGGCTGTCAGCATGAGTTGATTTCCAGCCTCAGAAAATGTGCTTAATTTTCAGGCCTGAACAGGGCCTGAATCCTGCAGACCTGAGATGTACTGTAACCGGTGGCTTCAGCAGTTTCTCTTATGCTCAGTTTCTTGACCTGTCGGTAATACAGAACTTTCTTATGTCGTTCCTGATCGGCCTGTTTGCCCCGGTATTTTCCCAGCGTATGTGCCCGTTCAATTCCCTGCTTCTGCCGATGGCGGCGGCTCAGCCAGTCCTTATGCGACATCGCGGCCATCAGGTCGATAAGCATATTATTGATGGCGGTTATCACGGCGCGGGTGATTGGGTCAGCCTGCGAAGGATCTTTATCTGACAGCGCCTGCCATGAGGTGGGTACATCGAGGCTGACAATCCGCAGCTCGTGTTGTTCAATTTGCTTCTTCAGCGTCATCCAGTCACTGTTGCTGAGACGGGTCAGGCGGTCTATCTGCTCGACCAGCAAAATATCATTGTGGTGACTGTCCATCAGTAAGCGCCCCAGCTCAGGGCGATCAAGTTTTGTCCCGCTGATATTTTCCCTGTAATAACTGGCTATTTTATGTCCCCGCTCCTGAACGAACTGCTCCAGCATCTCTTTTGCCCGATCGGCGAACTGATCTTCCGTCGATGCCCTTAAATAAGCTCTGATGAACATTTTTTCACCGCGTTATCGCATTTAGGTTATTGCATTTATTCTATCGCATATAGGTTATGTCATTCATCGTGTTCCGTCACGTTTTGGTTGTGGCGTCAGGGTGTACCCTTATGCGATAACCATTTTTGTTAAAAATACCGCATCGGATAATTTATGAGGGAAACTATATGGCAAGGAGGCAGATTCTTTCTCTGTCGGAAAGAGAATCATTACTGGCATTACCGGACGATGAGTTAACGCTGACACGAATGGCGTATTTTAGTGAGCATGATCTGGCGCTTATTAGTGTCCACCGTAAACCTGCCAGCCGTTTTGGTTTTGCCGTCCTTCTTTGCTATCTGAAAAATGTCGGATTTGCACCGGATAAAAAAATCCCACCCTCTGATGCGCTGCTGAAGCATATCGCCAGCAGGCTAAAACTTACCGGGGATCTCTGGCCTGCTTACCTTTCCGGCAGGGAAACCACGCGACGCGAACATTTAACCGAACTGTACCGCTACCGCGGGTTTCACCGATCATGTCTTTGCCCTGATGCATCTGCTGGGGTTTGCGTTCTGTCCGCGAATCAGGGATCTCCACGACAAGAAGCTGTTTATCAAAGGGAAAGCGGACCAGTACCCGGCGCTTCAGTCACTGATATCAACGACCAGCCTGAATCTGAAAGAGATCGAACTTCACTGGCGTGAAGTGCTGCGTCTGGCGACCTCGATAAAGCAGGGAACCGTGACAGCATCCCTGATGCTGAAAAAGCTAGCCAGCTACCCCAAGCAGAATGGACTTGCCAAAGCACTGAGAGAAATTGGCCGCATTGAGCGAACGCTGTTTATGCTCGACTGGTTCCGCGATCCAGCACTGCGTCGGCGGGTCCAAGCGGGGCTGAATAAAGGTGAGGCACGTAATGCACTGGCGAGGGCGGTATTTATGCACCGGCTGGGAGAAATCAGGGACAGGAAGCCGGAAAATCAGAGCTATCGTGCCAGTGGACTGACGCTTCTGACGGCTGCGATCTCGCTGTGGAATACTGTGTATATGGAAAGGGCGATCGATGCCCTGAAGCGTAAGGGACTAAAGATCAACGAACAACTGCTGTCGCATTTGTCTCCACTAGGCTGGGAACACATCAATCTGACAGGCGACTATATATGGAAAAGCAACCGGATACCGGCTTCCGGTCAGTTTCGTCGGCTGAGGCCCGCTAAAGTAGAAAGGTCAAAAAACAACCTTAACGTACAATAATTTTCGATATCCAAACTGACCCCTTCTTGATCACTTCATCTGACTGAAAAAGCAGGAGGATGGCATCAGGCCACCATCCTCCTGCGAGAAGAGATGATCAGACTCAGGGCTGATTTATCAGGGAGGTAATTTGATTAATTTTTTCGTCCGTAAATGGTGCCCGCATGAGCAGGTTCGATAAACCTGTATCAGACTGAATAAAAATGGCGCGTGCATGGGAAAATCGACGGAAACCATCCTCTCCATGATAGGCTCCCATACCGGAATGCCCCACGCCACCAAACGGCAGATCGTGCACCAAAACATGACTCATCACATCATTAAAGACAAGGGCACCAGAATCGGTTGAACATTGTAACTCTCTGAACTCATTTTCATTCTGTCCAAAATAGTACAACGCCAGCGGTTTTTCTCCATTCCGGATCCGATTAATGCATTCATCCGTTTTTTCATACGTAATAATCGGAAGCAGCGGGCCGAAAATTTCTTCCTGCATGATGCGTGAATTGTCGGAGGGATTGAGAATGAGTCGTGGAATGATTCTCCCCTCAGACGGCAAATCCAGCTCCTCACTGGCTGAAATGACGCGCTCACAATTTTTCGTGGCATCGTCGATCAATTCATTTAATCTGCTGCTGTGGGCTGCATTAATTATTGACGAGAAGTCAGGATTCTTAAGATAAGAACCGTATGATTTTCTCAGGAACGCTACAGCGTAACCGATGAACTCGTCTGCGTATCTTGCTGGAACCATAACATAATCGGGGGCGATGCAAATCTGCCCCGCATTAAATGCTTTGGCCGTCATTATTCTTTCAGCAGCCGTTTTCAGGTTGGCGCTTTCTGAAATGATGACAGGAGATTTCCCGCCTAACTCCAGCGTTACCGGCGTAAGATTTTCGGCTGCTGCACGCATAACATGTCGGCCCGTTGCTGAACTACCGGTAAACACCAGATGATCCAGAGGAAGGGAAGCGAAGAATGCAGAGACACCGGCATCACCCTGAACAGTCAAAATTTCATCCGGAGGGAAATATTCTGAAATCAAATGACAGAGCAGCCGACTTCCCGATGGCGTGAATTCGGAAGGTTTAATAATTGCCCGGTTACCTGCTGCGAGGATACCGGAGAGTGGTCCGAAAGTTAACACCAGTGGAAAATTCCACGGGCTCATTACACCTACAACCCCCAGCGGTCTGTATTGAATGTAAGAACACGTATCCGGGAAGGGTGATTCACGGGGTTCATCCTGCGACCATTTTTTCAGACCGCTCAGTGAATGCTTCAGGGCTTCAATTGAACCCAAAATATCGGAAAGTAATGTGCTGGCATGTGCCCTGTGACCAAAATCCTGACTGTAGGCCTCACACAGTTCATCCTTGTTTTCCTGCAACAAACGAATACAACCCTTAAGAAGGGAATAACGTTGCTCGTGTGGGAGCGGTTTAGATCTGGAATCGTGCCTCAGCTGACATAAAGCAGCTGATACGGTATGGGTATCTGAATGTTGATTGTTGAAAATGACAGGCAGATTTTTCATGGTAACCTCAAATGCACAGAAATACTCACGTCCAAAAGACGTGTACTTAAAAGAGTGATTTGAAGTTATATGCCGCGTCTACTGTAGAACATAAATCAGACAAACACCAGCCCTGCTCCTGTAAAAGCGTTTCGACTCATAGCTTTTACCATCTGATGCAGTCTGTCAGAGAGCATAATCGACAAAATAGTCATCGACAGCCTGACGTCGGCCGGCGCGGACACCATTGCCGGGGACGTTAGGGCCACGCATCATGTTACGTCTGCTAACCAGACCCTTCAGGTTAATCCTGCATGTCATTCGGACAGCCGGATGATCCCTCCTGAGTAAATGGCTGACACCGGGCAGAAAAAAGGAACTTTCAGAACCAAGTCAGCAACGAAAACACTGACATCCCCAGAGCAGCCAAAGTACCGAGACTGCTCAGTAAGCCTTTGCAGAAAACAGAAGCACAGGTGAACATCAAGATACCTAATATTATGTAAGTGCTAATTTCAGCTTCATTACCAGACATTCAACCCTCTGGATAACAAGATAGCAAGATAACATCTTACGAAGATGTTATCTTGCTAAGTGTTATTTCATTTTTGCTCTTTCAATCAGCTCTGCCACTTCCTCTTTAGATAACTTGTAAGCTGCGTCACGGGATCGTGACTGACGAAAAATGGTGAGGATTTATACAGTTTTCAGGCTGTTAATCCTGGGCAGGAAGTGTACATCCGGGTATAATGGCGCTGGCGCTTGAGGCCTGATGCCTCATGACGTTCTGTGGGTTTGTTATGGTTGTTGTGAGGCAGAGGGCAGAAAGCCCCGTAGTAAAGTTAATTTTCATTAACCAAACCACGAGGCCCACTGTATGTCTCAACAACACCAGTATGGCCTCTTACCGTGCTCAATGCAAGGAGGAGTAATCCATGAAACTGCCGCGAAACGCCCTTATCTGGTGCGTATTAATCGTGTGTTTAACGCTGTTAATATTCACCTGCCTTACCCGATCTCGCTTATGCGAATTCAGGATCAAGGACGGAGACAGGGAGGTCGCTGCAGTGCTGGCTTACGAATCCAACGGTAAGTAGCAACCTGGAGGCGGGGGAAACCCCGCCTTTTCAGGGCTTCTGGTGTCGTCTGGTCAGACCGCAAGCGCCTTTATGAAGGGGTTGTCAGTTCGCTGGCAGCCCCTTTTTCCTCCTTCTGCGCGACCGCACGCATGGACTACAGAAGGGCGGTTCCCCTCCGGGGAACGGGGCAGGGCGGCAGCGCCTCCGGCGCGTCCGCTCTCTTCCCTCGCTGTATTACAAATGTGATACAGACTGTGCCGGTATGAGATGTCATGACCCGGTTTGTGAACCGAATTTGTCATCCCGCGCAGTAGCGAGCTGCTCGATGGCAAACAGAATCCCGTTGTGTGAAACGTCTGTTTCAACCATGAATTTCCAGTGAAGCCTTTTCAGTTGATAAACCAGCTGGTCGCGATGGGTTTCCGCACCGTTACTGGCCAGCATCAGGCAGCACTGCCCTACCATCCTGCAGGCTTCATCGTAGAGAAGACTCTCTTCATCATCCGTAGTGCTTTTATTTTCTGGCATGGCTACCGCCTCATCTGTACGTTTTCCGCTCTGATTCAGCATATTTCAAAGGCCACAGGTCTACACCAAAGGGCCCCTTCAGCTCCTGACCCGCTGCGCGGTTATGGCGAACTTATCCAGATTGATGGCTCTCAGCATGACTGGTATGAAGAGCTAGGGCCTCACTGTACATTAGAGTCTAAGCACTTTTGTGCGTTTGTATGCATTGAGGTAAAATTCATCTCCTTCGTTTCTGGCGGGTTTGTTGGGGGGGTGTTGCCTGTTTCACCCGGTTCCTGTCAGAAACGCGCTCCGGCCGTCTGAGCTGTGCGCGTAATGAAGCATTATTGTAAATAGTTTGAGGTCATGTCCGCTTTAAACTCACGGGACTGAGCGGACGATCCAGCTGAGCTTAAGGTCCGTTGAGAGCGATCTGCGGACATTGCTCACAGCATTCTGTGTTAATTCTCGTGAAAGCGGGTCATCAGTTTGAGGGGGCAGATGGCAATCCAGAGCGAACCTGAGCCCCTACAACAAATAAAAGAATAAAGTGCTGAAAATTTTGGTTTTATAATGCATTGTTTTCATGTCAATGGATTATAGGATTGGATTAGTTTTCATTAAAATATTTTTGACACACTTTGAAGTAATCTTGTAAATTTAATGTTCAATATTCAATAAGTACATGTTGCTTCTGTATCAAACCATCAAAAATGTGATCGGAGGAGCTGTATGAGTAATCTCAAGAAAGGAATTATGGAAGATCAACGTTTATTGGCATCTGCAGCTCTTTTTCGTCAATTACATGAAAATAAGAAAGATATCTACGATGTTCTAGCTCAGTTTCTATGCTCAACTATAGTTATACATCAGCTATGGGAGTTCGACGTTACTAAGTGCTCTCAGAGGCTAAACTCTGATTATGGGTTTGATATACCTGAAGCTGTGGTGAAGTCATGTCTGAAAAACAGGCTAAAAAAAAGAGGCTTATTAGATTTTAATAATAGTAAATATTACGTAACTGAGAAGTTTGAGAGAAATAACACTCTAAAAGCAAGTTATGAACAAGTAAAGGAGGAGCAAGATTATATAAAAGACTTGCTCATTCAATTTGTCAAGTCCTTCAGTAAAGAAGAACTTAACCAAGAGGAAATTGACGAACTCTTATCAGATTTTTATTCATATTTTATTCATGACAGAAAACAGAGTGAGAACTCCGTAGCTATCAGTCAGTTTATCATTCAAAACTCAGAAAATCCTCAATTTACCGATAAGTTAAACAAGGTTGAAGAGGGGTTAATTCTTTACGGTGGAATTTGTTATAGCTCAGATTTAGTGAACATTGAACCATGGCGGAATGATTTTCAAATAGTACTAGATACAGAGTTGCTATTTGATGCAGTAGGGCTAAATGGTGAGATTCATTACCGTATGTTTGAAGAGTTCCTGTCCTTAGTCAAAGGGTTACGAGATCGCTCAGGATATAAATCAAAAATAGAATTAAAATATTTTGAAGAAACGAAGAGCGAAGTTGAAAGCTACTTTTATGCAGCGGAAAATATTTTTGAGCGTAATCAACATCCAGATCCATCCAAAACAGGAATGATCAATCTACTACAGACTTGCTCTACAAAATCAGAAATCACAATAAGGAAAATAGAGTTTTTTGAAAAGCTTGAGAAAATGAAAATTTCTCTTGATACAGGTACTGATTATTACGACAAGCCAGAATATAATATAGAGAGCACCTCTACGCTTGAAGAACTAAAAAAAGAGTTTCCAGATTATGAGTTGGATAAAATTGCTGATGCTTTAAAAGTTTTCACAAAAATAAATTACAAGCGAAAAGGTAGAAGTAATCTAAAGTTAGAGCAAAGTGGAGCTCTTCTCATCACGGGAAAAAATATAACCAAATCCTTATCGCATTATTTTTCTATCCAAGGGGAAAGAAAAATACCATTCGCTGTCACTTTAGACTATATAACCGAGCGATTATGGTTTAAGTCCCATAAAGGGTTTGCTAATGGAGTAAAGCTACCTACAACTTTTGATGTAGTAGCTAGAGCACAGGTTATTCTTTCTACTCAGGTCGCAGCAAAAGTAGCAGATGTATACAAAGATATGAAAAACGCTGTCGCGAGTGGCACAATGTCGAAAGAGACTGCTGCCAACTTGGTTATGGAGTTAAGAAGCAAAAGTTTACAGCCTGAGGAATTTGTACCTGATCAGGTTGAGGATATCATGAGTTTTATGGATGGAGATGTAATAGAAAACGCACTTAGGACAAAATCTTTACTCGAAATTCAAGCTGAAAAAGGTATCAAAAGTGAAAAGCAAGTTGAGGCTCTTCGGAAGAAACTTGAAGAAGTAAATGCAGACAAGAATGATCTTGTCATCAAATCGAATCAAGAAAAAGCTGCAACTAAAGCAGAAGCTCAGGCCTTAGTTAGGAAGATAATAATTCAGGCGCGAATCCGTGAGGGCGTAAATTTAAAGAGAAATGCCAAGTTAAAATATAAATTGATTCGTTCTATTTATTTCATGTTATTAGTGGCCATACCCATTTCATTTATTGCGTATTATCATGTCCCGTCGGACACTGTGGTTAGTGTGGCGTCATTATTATCTGGTGTTATTCCTTTGGTTTTCGTTGCCGCCGTGTTTAAGCCGGTGCAGAAATTCACTTCACGGATAGTTATAACTGGGTTCAAAAGAAAGATTAAAAGGAGAAATGGCAATCATCCTGTTGATAATCTACTTCTCCCAATTGGTTGATTTACTGATATTATATTGCTAAGGGAGGGTGGATCTCCCTTTCAATTAACTTTTAAAATTAGATTTTCACATTATGCATCATCTTGTTCCCTGTTTATTTATGCTAAGTAGTACCCATAACTTGATATCGGTGACAACAATAACAAACTTCCGCTTCTGGCACAGAGCGGACATTTATTACCTCGACGCACTCCGGTTTTGAAGGAAGCCATACCCTCAGGTGAATGAGCGTAGCCAGTTACCGTAAGAGTGAAAGCTCAGATGGTATCTTTATTAAGTAAGATGGCTTCGTCAACCTCGCTTATCATACCCGTAAGGTTGGCTTCCTGCCTGGCCTTTATATCTTCAAACCGTTCCATGAGTCCTGTGATACCAAAAACAGTACAGATCACATCCAGGTCAAGCCGCAGATAATCGCCCTGATTACTGCTGCTGACTGCCGTGCGCAGATTAAGCAACATTTTCAGAAAATCACGGTCAGACTGGTCTACTCCTGAGATCCACTGCGCGACGGTTTGCTCGCCTGTTATGTCACGCCATGCGTACAGGAATGTTGCTAGATACGGTACATCAGGCATTTTTTTCCTGATATTTTTTTCCTGCAACCGCTCATTCAGAGCATTGCTGAAAAGGTTAATTTCATCCTGGGTGAAAACAGCGTTGCCCTGACCGGAATTAGCCCGAATATTGCGCAGAAAGACCGTCGCCCAGACAAATGCGCGGGTACGACGGAAACAACGGGTTAAGAATTGAATTGCCTGGCTGCGCTGCTGATCAAGCATCTGCAAAGCCAGCTGGCTGACCATGCCATCTATACCAGTTTTCTCCTGGCGAAAGAATATGTCCCGTTTTCTGTACCATGGCAGGACTTGATCGCTGCAGCTAAAGAAGAATTTCAGAAAATTGCGCTTTACGCTGGCTTCTGCTCCGGCCGTCACGGAAGGGGAAAGGCGAGTCAGAATGTGTTCAAACCAGGTCCGGGATGAGACGCCGTTACTGGTCACACTGTCCAGAAGACGCCTTTTCAGGCCGGGATAATCACTCGCGGCAAGCTCTATAATGGCACTGATATCTTCATCAGACATGACGTTCTGGGGTGAAGAATATGAAAAATAATAGCGCCAGTACTCACTGCTACACAGCCTGTGTTTCTGACGGTAGTGTTCAGTTTCCGGCAGGGTGATATTTTCAAACAGCCGGAGATGATCAGGCTCAAACCCGGATACACCGGGTAACCGCTCCGCGCCAGATTTTCTCCACGGCATGCTTTTTAAAGAAGATATCGCGCCAGACGCCGTGTTTAATATCCAGCCCACCGCGTGTGACGGACAGATGAATGTGCGGGTGCGGGTTGAGCTGGCGACCGTACGTATGCAGGGCGCAGAAGATACCGACCTCAACACCCTGTTTGCGTACCCACCGGAGTATGGCGCGGGTGGCAGCCCGGAACAGGGCGTTGAGGAGTGTCCAGTTGTTGTTGAAGAAGGGCCACAGCAGATGGGGCATGGTGAAAGTAATGTGCTGCCAGTCGCGGTCGGGGAGGATATGGCTCTGTTGCGTCACCCACTGTTCCGTGGCTTTGAAGCCGCAGGCGCTGCATGCTTTGGACTTGCAGCTCTGACAAAAAAAACGGGAGTGGGAGCAGTCAGGAGATGAGCAGCAGTAGCGGCGCACGCCCATCGCCGTGGTGCCGCAGGCGAGCATGCGCTCGATGCAGAGTTGTGTCCAGGGCGTGACGCGGTCACCAAACCTGGTGAGGTGTAGTGGCACACTGAATTTGGCCACCTGAGTTGAGGTGTTATGCTCACCTCAAAATCTTACAGGTGAACCAATGAGCAAAGTATTTACTGCTGAATTTAAACTTGAAGCGGCAAAACTGGTCCTCGACCAGCGCTACACACATGGTCAGGCTGCTAAGGCGATGAACGTCAGTCTCTCAGCCATCAACCGCTGGGTAAAATCGTTACGTATGGAGCGCCAGGGGAAAATGCCTCCGGGGTTACCTTTGACTCCAGAGCAGACCGAACTCAGGGAAATGAGAACACGGATACAACGCCTTGAAATGGAAAACGAAATCCTAAAAAAGGCTACCGCGCTCTTGATGTCGGACTCTCTCAACAGTACTCGATAATCGACAGACTGAGGGCGCAGTACCTCAGCCACGTGCCGGCGAAGCATTGTAAGATGGTGCGTGACTACGGTTTTTTGTCAAACCGGAAACGGGGCCAGCTGCTGCCAAAAGTCTATGAAGCCCTGCAGATGGAGGTGAGGAAAAAACCAGAGCAGCCGGGCTTCGCCGCGCTGATGAAGGCATTTCTGCGCACAGACCCGTACAAATGCATCCTGTGCGGTAACCGGCTGCGTTTTGTCAGCGCAGAAGCGGGCAGGCATGCTTCGGTGTTAGTGGCCGAAAGGCTGCATAACATCGACCGGAAACGATGGCTTCTGGGGCAGACTGCAGGATAAGTGCGCCCGGAAACGGGGGGGTTGAATAAAAAAGAAGCAAAATGAATGAAGACAGCCCAACCGGTCAGAACCGATGACAGAATATTGCTCGCCCGGTTGCTATGTTCATGGTCAGGGAGTGATCGACAGGCGATTGAAATTCCTAACCATGAACTTTTGCTTTGCCACGGAACGGTCTGCATTGTCGGGAAGATGCGTGCTCTGATCCTTCAACTCAGCAAAAGTTCGATTTATTCAACAATGCCATACAAAAGCTGTCCGGAGATGGCGGGTCAAGATCACATTTCAATACTTCAAAGAATTGACCGTTTGACTTTTAATTCTTCATTAAGCGATATTTAAAAAAAGGCGTGTAACTACGATCCGTAGGCAAGACCTGAAGCTTTCTCCGCAGAAATCAAACCGGAGGGAAGTTTCAGGTTTTTTTTTGCTCTGAAGGTAGGAAAAACTCATATGAATCACTTGAAAACGGCATTAGAGATAATCAAGCAGGTCGGTGGTGCTGAGAATATCGAGCATATTGGACACTGTTCTACCCGCTTAAGATTGAGCTTATATGACAACAGTAAAGTGAATGAAGCTGCACTTTCAAACACCGATGGCGTGCTAGGCGTACGCCTCAATGTGCAGTGCCAAGTCATTATTGGTCATGAAGTCGTACAAGTTTTCGAAGCGGTGCAGTCACTGGTTGGCCCACAACAACCTAGTGAGCAAAAGAGTTCTGCCAAAGAAAGCCAAGGTGCACGCATTGTTGATTTTGTTATCAGCGTCTTCCAGCCATTAGTTCCTGCCATCGCCGGCGGTGGTGTACTCAAATCACTGTTACTGTTAATGGATGCCATCGGCTGGATGAGCCGTGACAGTTCTACTTATAAAGTCTTGGATAATATCGGTACCGCCCCGCTCTATTTTCTGCCGATTCTGGTCGCGATCACCACGGCGATGAAATTAAAGGTCAATATACTGGTGGCGGTGTCAGCGGCTTCGGTAATGATATTACCGACAATGACTAAACAATTGGCCGAAGGGGCAACGTTTATGTCATTCGATTTGGTCAATGTTGCCTACGCCTCTCAGGTATTTCCCGCGATCCTATGCGTACTTTTATATGCCCTGACAGAGAAGTTCTTTAATCGCTATTCACCGGGCGCATTACGCATTTTCCTCTCCCCCATGCTTTCTCTGCTGGTAACAGTACCTATTACTTTACTGATCTTAGGGCCGTTAGGTTCTGAATTAGGTACCGGGCTGGCAACCCTTATTCTCTGGCTATACGGTAAATTAGGCTTTGTCGCGACAGGCCTATTTGCTGCGGCACTGCCATTTATGGTCGCCGCCGGCATGCATAAACCGATGCTACCTTATGCGGTTGCCTCCATGAGCCAGTTTGGCAAAGAAATGCTCTACCTTCCCGCCTCACTGGCACACAATATTGCCGAGTCCGGTGCTTGCATGGCGATTGCGCTAAGAAGTAAAGACAAAGTGATGAAGTCCACCGCTTTTTCGGCCGGAATTTCTGCCCTTTTTGGTATCACTGAACCCGCACTTTACGGCGTCACGCTACTCCATAAAAAAGCCTTATATAGCGTCATTATCGGCGGCGTGATTGGCGGCGCATTTATTGGTTGGGTTGGGCTTGAGGCCTTTGCATTAGTGGGACCAGGCCTTGCGAGTATCTCGATGTTTGTCTCGCCAGAAAACCCACTGAATATTCTCTGGGCCTTTGCCGGTGCCGGACTTTCCTTCTTGGTCTCATTTATCTGCGCGCTACTACTGTGGCGTGACAAAGTCAGTGAAAAAAGCGCTGAACTCAATTTCGCTCGGCCCATTGAAGGAAAAATCATCCCACTTGAAACCGTTAACGACGATGTATTTTCACGCAAAATTATGGGGGATGGTATCGCAATCATTCCTTCTCAAGGAGTGTTACGCGCCCCGGCGGATGGCACCATTGTCAGTGTCTTCGATAGCGGGCATGCGCTCGGTCTGCTGACTGACAGCGGCGTGGAGCTGATTTTTCATATCGGTATCGACACCATCAAACTGCAAGGAGAAGGCTTTAGTCCGAAGGTCACGGAAGGACAACAGGTTAAATGCGGTGACACTTTGATTGAATTTTCAATTGATACCATTACCGCGGTCGGTCTCGATCCGGTGGTGGTGATGGTAGTTACCAACGGTGAACGCTTCACTCTGCTTCCTGTTAATCAGAACGAAAAAAATCCTAATCCTCATATCATCATGACACTTAAGGAGTCCATGTAATGGCAAAACAATCCTCATTTCCGCAAGGCTTTTTATGGGGCGGGGCGATTGCCGCCAATCAGGCAGAAGGAGCATGGAATGTCGACGGTAAAGGGCCATCCGTTGCCGATGCTATCACCTGGAAACCCAATTTATCGTTGAAGGATTACAGCGGGCATATGGCTCTGACCGATGAAAATATCCAAGATGCCTTTAGCGGTAAAAATGATGCATTTTATCCGAAGCGTCGCGGTATCGATTTTTATCATCACTATAAAGACGATATCGCCTTATTTGCTGAAATGGGTTTTAAAGTGCTCAGGGTATCCATCGCTTGGTCGCGTATCTTTCCAACCGGAGAAGATGCAACCCCTAACGAAGCTGGCCTGCAATTTTATGAAGATATGTTCAGCGAATTGCGCCGTCATAATATTGAACCACTCGTCACCCTTTCACATTATGAAATGCCGCTGGCGCTCAGCGAAAAATATAATGGCTGGGTGCATCGCAATGTGATGGATGCTTTTGTGCGTTTTAGCAATGTCTGTTTTGACAGATATAAAGACTTAGTTCGTTACTGGCTAACTTTCAACGAGATAGATAGTATCCATCGCCATCCATTTACCACCGCTGGCATTCGAGAAGAGAAAAGTGAACCCGGTAAAGCAACACAAGATATTTACCAAGGACTACACCATCAATTTGTTGCCTCTGCTCTAGTGACCCGTGATTGCCACGCGAAAATTCCCGGTAGCCAAGTAGGATGCATGCTGACCAAGCTTACGACTTACCCACACAGCTGCCGCCCAGAAGATATAGAAGCGACATTAAAGAAGAACTTAGAAAACTACTTCTACGCCGATGTACAAGTGTTTGGTGAATATCCGCCGCTGATCCTACGCGATCTCGCTAGACGAAATATTCATATCACGATGGCTGCCGAAGATAAGCAAATATTAAAAGACTATACCGTCGATTTTGTCTCCTTCAGCTACTACATGTCGCTGACCGAATCGACCCAACCTGATGTAGAGCGCATTCCTGGTAACACCGTGCTTGGTGTTAGAAATCCCTACTTACCGGCATCCGAATGGGGCTGGCAAATTGACCCTATTGGACTAAAAATCTCGTTACTTGAGCTTTATGATCGTTACCAGAAACCCTTATTTATCGTCGAAAATGGTTTAGGTGCGAAAGATGTTGTGGAAAACGATAAGATCCACGACAGTTACCGTATCGACTATTTTCGTAGCCACTTTGAACAAACGCTGGCAGCCATTAATGAAGGTGTTGAGGTGATGGGCTTTACCACTTGGGGATGCATTGATCTCATCAGTGCCGGCACATCACAAATGTCTAAGCGCTACGGCTTCATCTATGTCGATCAAGATGACGAAGGGCACGGAACATTAAAACGCCTTAAAAAAGACTCCTTCTGGTGGTACCAGAAAGTGATCGGCAATAATGGTTCAGACATGAGCTAGCCTGCTCCCGAAGGAATATCCGTGATAACGATAAAAAAATCACTCAACAACAGTATGCTGTTAGTGGATAACGACCAACAAGAGATGATTCTTTTTGGTAAAGGGATTGGCTTTAACGCCAAGCCGGGGACGAATATCGATTTAGCTCAGGTAGAGAAAATTTTTCTGCCGCTAAGCAATATCAAAGGCCGTCATTTTCTATCGCTTACGGACACTATTCCTTCGGAGTTTTTCGATATCAGCCATGAAATTCTGGTGCTCGCGCGCAGCATTTGTGGGGACAAACTCAATTCGCTGTTACTTCTAACCCTTGCCGAACACCTTCATTTTGCCGTCGAACGCAGCCGTAAGAGCCAGACTATTCTGAATAAATTAAGTTGGGAAGTTAAACGCTATTATCCTCAAGAATACGGCATTGGCCAACACGCTCGCGCTAAGGTCAATGAGAGATTTAAGGTCGAACTCCCCGAAGATGAATCGGTGAATATTGCCTTTCATCTTATCAGTGCTAGCAGCCAAGAGAGCGACAGTTCCGCCCATCAACAAGTTGAATTAGTTAACCGACTCGCCGCCATTGTTCACTATAAATTGGGTAAGAATACCGATACCGAATCAGTTAATTACATACGCTTTATCAATCATTTAAGATATTTTTCAGAACGGGTACTGGCGGGTAAAATCGTGATGAGCGAGACAGAAGATTTTTATCAGGAATTGATGCGCTACCGTCCAGATGCCATGAATGTCGCTTGGGGTATTCGCGATTACGTGCAGGACAAATATCAACTGTCGTTACCGAAAGATGAACTAACATGGCTCAGTATTCATATTAGTCGCTTAATAGATAAGCAGTCCTGAATCTAATAACAACAATGTCTGATTTGTTCTATCAGACATTTTATATTGAGCACTGCGATCCTTTAAATTTTTCCGGTCGTGACGCCGATGTAGTGTTGTTGTACCCTTTTGGCTTTTGAATGCAGTTAGGCTTTGTTGAATAAATCGAACTTTTGCTGAGTTGAAGGATCAGAGCACGCATCTTCCCGACAACGCAGACCGTTCCGTGGCAAAGCAAAAGTTCAAAATCACCAACTGGCCCACCTACAACAAAGCCCTCATCAACCGTGGCTCCATAACTTTCTGGCTGGACGATGAAGCGATTCAGGCCTGGTATGAGTCGGCAACGCCTTCATCACGGGGAAGACCTCAGCGCTATTCTGATCTCGCCATCACCACCGTTCATGGTTAGGAGATTGAATCATCGTTTTAAACATTTCCTGACCATGAACATCGTCTTCAGAAGCCAGGTTATAGCGGGTACTCATACCACTTATGGCCATAAAATGCGCTTTCAGGCGTATTATTAGCCTAGAATCCATATTTCAGGCGCACTTATCCTGCTGCCTGTGCCAGAAGCCATCGTTTCCTGTCGATGTTATGCAGCCTTTCGGCCACTAACTCTGTGGCATGTCTGCCCGCCTCTGCGCCGGTAAAATGAAGCCGGTTACCGCACAGGATGCATTTGTACGGGTCTGTGCGCAGAAATTCCTTCATCAGCGCGGCGAAGCCCGGCTGCGCCGGTTTTTTCCGTGCCTTCATCTGGCTGCGTATTCTGGCGAAGATGAACGTTCGTTCCGGCTGAACGTGAACGCGTTATTTCCTAACGCGCCCTAACTTCTTCTTATTACACTGACCGTTCACTTTCCGTCAACCTGTGCCAGTCGTTTTCTCATCGACTCGCCTTTCATTTCCAGCCGGTGGGAGTTATGCATCAGACGATCAAGGATCGCGTCCGCCAGTGTGTTATCGCCAACGCAGCCATACTACTCATCTGTTGGCAACTGGCTTATCATCACCGTGGCGTTTTTGCCGTATCTGTCATCCATCAGTTCCAGCAGATCGTTACGCTGCGCTGGCAGTAACGGCTCAAGGCCCCAGTCATCCAGGATAAGTAACTGCGTTTTTGACAGCTGAGTCAGCTGCTTTCGGTAACTACCGTCTGCGCGGCTGTGCGTCAGTTCAACCAGCAACCGGCTCAGTCGCCAGTACTGCACGCTGTAACCCTGCTGGCAGGCGTTGTTGCCCAGAGCGCAGCCTACATAGGTCTTGCCACAGCCGCACGGGCCGGTTATCAGCAGGTTCTGCCCCCTGACCACCCATTCGTTCTGGCTTAGCTGAGCGATCCGCGAACGCTCCAGGTTTCTCGCGGGCTGGTAGTCGATGTCGTGGACCGAGGCTTCAAGTCTCAGCCGTGCCTTTTGTAGCAGGCGCTTCTGTTTACGCTGCTCCCTTTCGAGAGATTCGCGCGTTACCAGCAACGCCAGTCTTTCCCTGAAGGAGAGATCTTCGTAAGTGCCGGGTTGCTCCATCTGTGAGGACAGCGCCGCCGCCATTCCCGTCAGTTTCATTTCTGTCAGCTGTTTCATCAGCGTGTGTGGCATTATCGGGTTCCCTGTTTCAGTGGAAGTGGCGTGGACCACGGATGTTTTCATGTTCCTGAGGAAGCTCCTGGGACGGATGCAGATCTTTGTCCGCCGGAACCAGGTCGCGGTTATTCTTCAGGATCGACTTTATCTGCTTCAGCCGGCTTAACCCCTCTGCATTGGCCAGCCGGCAGCTGTTATTGACCCGCTCAGAAGGATATTCACGCGTCAGGCTCAGCAGTCCCAGACACAGGCGATAGGCCTGCTCCGGATGTGCTTTTTCTGCCAGACGCCCGCTGACCCACGTGAAGGTGTCGGAGCCCACACCGGCCGCCCAGCTTTTCAGCCGCTCTGGCGTCCACTGTTGATGATGACGATGGCGCTCCGGCATGTGCTCTGCTGCGGTACTGTTGCCCGGATGAAGGCGACGCGGGTGACTGGCGATCATCTGTCCGTCAGACCAGACTTCAAGCAGGTTGTTGAAGGCATGAAGCTCTACCGTTTTACCGACGTGATAATCGATATTCACTTTCGCTTTTTTGATGTGCCTGTAGCGCCACGGCTGTACCGGTAACGGTCTGAGCGCGGGGCTGTCCAGCCTTTCGAAGGCTTCCCGACGGTTGCCAGGCAGTTTTTTGAAGGGCCGTTGGTTGAGCTCGGTTACCAGCGTCCGGATACAGTGGTTCAGCTCGGCGAGCGAGAAGAAGACCTGGTGCCGTAGCCGGGCCAGGATCCAGCGCTCGACGATCTGAACGCCAACTTCCGCCTTCGGCTTGTCTCTGGGTTTTCTGGGCCGGGCAGGTATCACCACAACCTGATAATGCTCCGCCAACTGCTGGTAGGAGGGATTCAGTTCAGGATCGTAACGACAGGCTTTGCTAACCCCGCTTTTCAGGTTATCCGGAACCAGTATTTCGGGTACACCAACGAAGAACTCCAGCATCCTGACGTGGCTGAGAAGCCAGTCTGGTAGCGACTGCGTATAGGTAGCCTCCGCGAAGGTGTAGTTTGATGCGCCCAGTACCGCCACGAAGATCTGCGCCTGGCGGCATTCACCCGTCTCTGGTGAGATAACCGGCACCGTGGGTCCACAGTAGTCGATAAAGCATTTTTCACCGGCGAGATGCTGCTGGCACATGGAGCGTTTCTGTGACTGGCACCAGGCCTGGTAGCGGCAGCAGAACTGCGAGTAGCTGTACGCCCGGACGGGCATCCGCTGGCAGTATTCCTCCCACAGAAGGTGGCGGGTGACACCTTTCTTACGCAGCTCCATATGGATTTCAGCCCAGTCAGGATCCTCCAGCGCACCAGGACGACTGTCAGACTCAGGATACAGCAGACTGGCAAGTCGGGGCTCTGACATCCCCTCAGGGAGGGGCCAGGAGATCCCTGAGGCCTCAAGACGCTTGAGCATTTTCTGGATGGCGCCTGTGCTGACATCAGCGCACTGGCTTATCTGGCGGAAGGACAGGCCGACTTCAAAACGCAGCCTTAAAATTTCATGGATTTTACGCATTGCGATTCTCTTGTTTGGCATATATCACTCCCTAGAATAAAAGGGATAGATATAGCATCAAAAATCAATGCGTTAAGAATGGTTCTGGTGACGTGAACGGCAGTTCCGGTCGGGTGAACACCGATTCTGGCAAAATGAACAGTGATTCTGGTCATGGTGCAAAATCGGGGTATTTTCCGCCGGAATACACGTTCACGTAAAACCAGAAACTGCGTTCACGTTCCGCCAGAATGGGGGTTCACGTTGGGCCAGAATATGCACTCCACGAACATTCGCTGCGAAAACCGCACTGGCCGTTGCTGGACAGGCTTATTTCCCGTGAAACAGAAATGATGCCGGTATGGGAAAACATTGCACAGCAGCGGCTCAGCTGGCAGCAGTGCCACACCCTGCTGGAGTAGATTTTTTTTGCGGGAGCGTATGGCACTCAGGATCATAACAGCCGGCTGAAAGCTGACTACCGCAGGCTGACCGAGCTGAATGAGAAAATCGCCGCGCAGGCGGCAGCGTTGTCTGCGCTGCTGACAGAGCAGGGCCAGATACTCAATCGTAACGCCTTTTCACTGGAGCGCACGACGCACATTGTCGATCTGATTGAGATGGCCTCAGAGCAGAACGGGCACTATCGTTCGTATTTGCGTGATCCTCTCGACGCCTTGCGCAGCCAGTATGACGGCAAATACTGGCCCTCTCTTGAACAGATCCTCAACGTCGCCGCCAGGGAAATTCCAGAAGCCGAATTTTTACACCGGAGCGAGGAAGCTATTGTCGACGGCAGAGGGGAAGCCGTGCCGGACTACCTGCGGGTGCTGTTTGAAGGCATTGAAACAGCCCGGAGCAGCTGCTGGAAACTTCCGGCCCGCTTTACCCTCACCGACGCCAGTCTGGCAATACTGGTTACGGTATCACTCGATACCGATAACATCAGTAATGAGCGGGTAAAAATGATACGCACCAGGCTGTATAAAGCGGGGTTTCCGGGGGCATGGGCAACCCCTCGCAGGACCTCTGCGCAGCGGCCAGCTGCCTGCGGGGAGGGCAGTTAACACTGCATCCGGTGACTTAAAAAGTCCGTAGCAGCTCAGCCATCAGTGGTTGCGGGATCTGGTCAAGACCGGCATCAGCAAACGTGTGTTCCGTCATTCTGAAAAAGTCCGGCTCCACAGCACGAAGCTTGCGGATGGCGTCCGGCTTAAGCTGAAGTAACTCCCGGACCCTGGCTGCGGCATCAATATAGTTTTGCGAACGGGTACGGATCGCATCCTGGGGGGAAGGATACAACGCTCTGACTTTGTCTTCTGAGTACATGGTTGCCAGTCCTTCCTCTAAAACTGGCGCATCTCCACCCACTACCGGCGCCAGCAGGTGAATGCACTCATGAGCAAGTTGATATATAGCCTGCGAAGCAGACTTAAAGGCTTTCTCACCCAGCCGGATAATAATCTGACGCCGGACCGGGTAGCCGGAAAATCGGATATCAGGCCTTCCTTCTTTAAACTCAAAGCCCAGAAGAGTCCATGTGGTGTACCGGGCACCATAGAGCGTTTCTATCTCAGAGATAAACTGGCCCATACGTGTTCCCAGGGTCCAGCTGTATGTATTATCAGAATTCTGTACGGTGAAAAGATGGTCGGGAATACCGTGGTTATTATTCATTTTTTATCTCCAGGGTTAATTTTTGCCGGCCATTTCATGGAGCAACGTTACAAGATAAGTGTCCACAGTCACGGCGAGGCTGGCCGCCACCTGATCCGCTGAGGTTGGATTCCTGTCCTCCTCGTGCCCGCTGGAGTACATATGAAACTCTGTGACGCCGGAGAGAAACCGGAATCCCATCTCATATTTTCCGGTCTGCGAATTGCGTACCGCTTTTCCGTACACGCTACCGGGCAGAAACACCCTGCCCTCCAGTTCGGGGAACGTCAGGCCGGCATCCTCCAGGGCATTTTCATGTTCCAGGGTTTTGGCCTGCACCCGCACAATCCATGCCCCGTGCTGATAATCATGCTGCTGTATGACCGATATCATGACGTTGTCGTCCCGGTAAACAAATTCACGCAGCGGCTCAGGGCGTGCCAGCAGGCCTGAATCACGCAGTACCGCCTGCAGCCTGGAAAACTCAGTTTCGTATTGCTGTAGTGCAGTGCCAAACCCGTTAACCATCCGGACCGGGATCGGGGGGCAGGACGGTAAGTCAGACAATGCAAAGTCACATCCGGTCAGGTGGTAGTGAATGCGGGGTAGCATCCGCCTTGCTGGGGCAGATAAATCATTGTCCTCCGGCAGAGACTCCAGTCGCCAGCCATTCTGCTGAATGGCTGCAGCCTGACGGGAGAGCTCCAGTTTAGCAGCGGCAAGTTCAGCGAATTCTGTCGCGCCGGAACTGAGCATGTCCTGGATTTTATGCAGCTGGTTGAGCGCATCGCCATACTGGGTGGCAATGGCCAAGGTAAGATCGGTTGCTGTGAAAAGTCTGGTCTCAGCGATGAAAGGCAGCCTGCGGTGCTGGACGAGGTACTGCCAGAAAAGTGTAATAGCCTGCGTTGTGTTCAGACCATGTTCCCGCAGAACGTCATCTCCGCCATCCTTGAGTACATCATCTATCTTTATGTTTATGGCTGCCATCTTATATGCTCTCCTGTTTGCCTGTGTGTTATTTTTTACCATCAAATAGTTATGTAGTAAATATGCTACACAGTAAATTTCGCTTCTACATAGCAACATAAACACCATGGTACTTCCTTCTTTTCGGGGCAGATCCGATTTCTGGTGAAGTCGGATCACCTGTTTAATAAGATTGATAGCTGTGGGGTTGGCGTGGGTAAGGATTAATGTGCGGATTGTCTCTCTTTTGACGTCAGCGGGCGGTCAGTTGTGAGGGGGAACGCGAATTTTTTCTCAATGGCAGTAGAGGGTCGCACTGGCCTGGGCGTTCATTTCTCAAGTGGGAGGTGTTCACCTGTTCTCAGTCCCGTCAACACATGCTCCTAAATCATGAATTAATTTACTGATGAGCGGGAAATTCCTGAACAAAAGTCAGACGCGACAAACGGGGGATATAGTGAAGAATGATAACGACTCCACTACATCCTTTCTTCAGTTACAGAACGGTCAACAGGCAATGCGTTCCGATTTTCTGGTATCCGAAACGGCCCATAAATGCAAACCTAACCCAGCCAAGGCCAGGATAGCACCAACCCAGCCGGTTGACGACCAGCCCAGTCCGGCCGTGATGGTCAGGCCCCCGAGCCAGGCTCCCAGAGCGTTAGCAGTGTTAAACGCCGAGTGATTTAGCGCTGCAGCCATCGTCTGTGCATCTCCGGCGACATCCATCAGTCGTATTTGCAAAACGGAAGAGAGGGAAACCATCGTGCCTATCAACATTACGGTGATGGCCCCGGGCCATGCGTAGTGAGAGGTAAAGACATACACGCACATTATCAGAATGGACCACAGCAGCAGGTAACGAATGGTTTTTTCTAGATTCTTGTCAGCCATTCTTCCACCGATGACGTTACCCGCGACCATACCCAGTCCGAACATGGACAGTATTACAGGGATCATTGCCGCAGAATGCCCTGCGAGTTCAAGCATGGTGGGTTTTACGTAACTGAAAACCGCAAACATGCCCCCATTACCGATTGACCCAATGGCCAGAGTCAGAAGAACCTGTTTTCGTGTAATCGCTGAAAGTTCGCGAAGCGGACTCGCAGTTTTATCTCCTGCCTTCCACGGTACCCATGCATAAATCATTAACATAGTCAGCACCGCCAGCGCACCCACAATAGCAAATGCCGTACGCCAGCCGACAGACTGACCGATGGCGGTCACAGCCGGGACGCCAAGAAGGTTGGCGACCGTCAGTCCAAGAAGCACCATTGAAACGGCCTGAGCCCTTCTGGAACGCTCTACCAGCTCTGCTGCCAGCAGTGCGGCAACACCGAAGAAGGTCCCGTGGGGAATACCGGCAATGAACCGCATCAGCAGCATCAGTTCGTAGTCCGGGGCCCATGCGCTCATCAGGTTACCCGCAGCAAACATAGCCATAAGGATAATGAGGAAAGTTTTTCGGGACAGCCTTGCCCCGGCGACGGCCAGAACAGGCGCACCAACCACAACACCCAGTGCATAAATACTTATCAGATGTCCGGCAGAAGGAATGGATACGCCGAGCCCATGTGCCGCGTCGGGAAGCAGCCCCATGATGACAAATTCGCCCGTACCAATTGCAAATCCACCCATAGCAAGAGACAGAAGCGCCTTTATCAGCGCACCGCGTGATCTGACCATCTCCACGGAAGGAGCAACCTGGCCGTTTACAGCATGATTTTTCATATTTGATTTATAGAATTTTGCAGATGAATAAAAATCTCAGGATGTGAGGTTCAACATGACGATTTACGGTGAAATCGCTTGGCCTGAAGATGCAAGTTTCGTTTTACGCCCTTTTTTATGAGCGACATACCGCAGAAGTGCTGTCGCACAGGTCTGTCTTTTTTCATTGATGACGCTAGACCACTTACCCACCCCCTTCTGAATTTTCCGGCTGTCTGATCCTTTCAGTAATGCCTCCCTCCGGTTTAACCCTGATGACGTTCGGGCTTAATAAGTAGTCATGGATGCCAGGCTGAATAAGGATTGCACACACCCAGCAAACGTGCAAGAATCACCACAAATAAACACAATCAAACAAAGCGTCGGTGTCTGTTTATGCTTAATCAGGAAAGACAGGATGAGATCCTGAAACGCCTCAGCGTTCGTGGTCGTGTAATAGCCGCTGAGCTGGCCAGAGAGTTTGGCGTATCTGAAAACGCCATAAGACGTGATCTCAGGCAAATGGCCGAACAGGGTCTTTGCAGGAGGGTTTATGGCGGGGCCTTACTGCCTGCTCCTGACGCAGGAAATATTCAGATCAGGGCGGGGAACTTTGTTGAAAACAAACAAAGAATGTCTCAGTGCATCACTAAATACCTTAAAAATGGTCAGACCATTTTTATTGATGCCAGCTCAACCAACATAGCCATCGCAGCGGGCCTTCCCAGAGACGTATCCCTCACCGTCGTGACAAACGCCCCGGCCGTCGCTATCGCCTTATCAGAGCACACGCTGTGCAAAACTATGGTGCTTGGCGGCATATTTAATGCGATTAAGGGTGCCTGTCTTGGAAGCCAGACCGTGGACCAGGCCCGTCAGATTTTCCCGGATATTCTCATCCTGGGTGCCTGTGGGGTGGATGTTACGCTTGGTATAACGGCACTTGAGCCGGAAGAGGCAGAGCTGAAGCGTTGTCTTATGCAGCAAAGCTCAAGAGTGATTGTGCCGGTCACCCTCAATAAAATTGGTACAGCAGCGCCTTTCCGTTTGTCTGATATCTCTGATATCGACGTACTTATCGTCCCTGAGGGACTCAGCAATGAAACCCTGGAACAATTCGTTCTGACGGGTATCAGTGTCGAAATAGCAGACTAGCTTCAGCATTATCAAGAACAGGATCTTTTATCCATGAAGTCTCAGACGTCCTCAGGGACCCTTCTGAATACAACAGATAACTTTGCCATCACTATTTTCTCGCTTGCTGCGTTTGTAATTGTGACAACTGAATTTGTCATTATAGGCCTTATGCCATTAATGGCAGGGGATCTGGGCATATCCATCCCTGTAGCAGGACAACTTGTCACGGCATTTGCTGTGACTGTGGTGTTTGCCGGTCCCCCGCTGACGGCGTATTTTTCCCGTGTTGAGAAACGGGCACTTTTTATGTGGATACTGGTTGCGTTCAGTGCCAGCAATGCTGCCGTTGCTCTCGCGCCTGGCTACTGGACAATTCTTGCGGCCAGGCTGATTCCGGCCGCTCTTCTTCCGGTTTTCTGGGGAATTGGAAGTGATGTCGCCGGAAAAATAGTTTCCGCAGACAAAGCGGGGAAAGCCATTTCTCAGGTCTATCTGGGCGTAACCGGTGCACTGTTATTTGGGTTACCGCTGGGGACACTTCTGGGGGACGCAGCAGGATGGCGGGGAACCTTCTGGTTTTTAGCCGTTCTGTCAGCTGCAATGGCATTTCTTCTCAGAGCGGCGATGCCAATCATTCCCGGAGAAAGTAACGTCAGTGTGATGACGCAGGTCAGAATGCTTAACAACCGGTACTTTATTGCCAACCTTATACTTTCGCTTGCCGTTTTTACCGGCATGTTTGGCGCTTATACCTATCTTGCAGACATGCTACAAAGCCATGCCGGAATTGAGGGTACTTATATCGGTTGGTGGCTGATGGGCTTTGGCACGGTAGGCCTGATAGGTAATTACCTTGCCGGTCGTTATGTTGACCGCCATCCGGATGCAGCCGGTGTCATTTCCTGCGTTATGCTGGGAACAGGGGCAGTAGCTTCAGTACTTCTGGCTAAATCAGCGGTATTTTTCATTTTCTCCCTCGTTTTATGGGGTATAGCACATACCGCGCTCTTTCCGCTCGGGCAAATCAGGGTGATGAAAGCGGCCCGGGGCGGAAAGGCACTTGCCGGCACGCTTAATATTTCGGCCTGTAACAGCGGCATTGCGCTGGGGGCTATTCTGGGCGGCTGGGTAATAGATCTTGGGGGGATCGGTGCTGCGATTACCGGTGCGAGTCTCCTGATGTTCTTATGTGCAGCAGCATATCCTTGGATTAGACGTCTTGATGCCGGCTGAGTAATGGGTGAGACGCGCGCTGTACTGTCGTTGTGAGCGGAACTGGCTTTCATCTGGTGATGATTAAAAAAGGGAAAGAGAATGGATCAATATGTTCAGGAAGGCTTTAAAGCCTCAGAAGGTTCTTCATGGTCATACGATGCGCAGACAGGCTCACTGTCTGTATCGGCCCTGCCGGAAAGCGATATTTATATCGATCCCTCGTGCAGTAATCCGGACTCAATGATCAAGGCAAGGCATGATGCTGTGACGATGATGACCCCCTGCCCGCAGGGCGACTTTCAGTTTAGCGCTACCGTAGAAGTGGACTTCAGGGATACGTTCGATGCCGGTGTGTTACTTCTGCGCGCGAATGAAAAAACCTGGGCAAAATTGTGTTATGAAATTTCACCTGATGGTGAACCCATGGTGGTTTCTGTGGTGAACAAGGGAGCTACATCTGATGATGCTAACGCATTTGTTGTTACCGCTCCCCGGGTTTCCCTCCGTATTTCACGACGTGACAATATCTACGCATTTCATGCCTCGCTGGAATCAGGAAAGTGGATATTTATCCGCGCATTTTCATTTGATGATGCACTCGATAATGATTCAGAAGAGATGACGGTAGGTTTTGAAGCTCAGTCACCCAACGGCAGGGGATGTCTGGTTAAATTTGAAGATATTTCATTTTCCAGGAGCACACTGAACCTGCTGCGTGACGGGAATTAATTGACCACGTATTGTATCAGGCAGGTTAGTAAACTGCCTGATACAAACGGAAACAGCATACGCTTAGCGGTTCATCAAAAAACAAGATCCCTGGCTTCAATCATTTTCGTTGCAGGCATGCCATTTCTTAAATAGTCGTTCGAGATTAACCAGTGATGCAGTTTTATTATTTCTGGATCTATTCACTCCAGATCCTGCGGTTTGAAAGACCAGAAGGTCCAGCTTTTGAATTCTCATATGCGGCGATCTTTTTGCTGTAGTACAGAGGAGCACATTCTGAACACGCAAGCCACTTCATGAGGAAGAGGTCCGGGATAATCATTTTGAATAGCATGGCGCTCAGGCGGTGCGAATTTCATTGGCTGAATATGTATAAAAATGTCCGGGTAAAAATATTGCAACCCAGGTTTTAACTTACCGCTAAGTACCTAGGTTTCTCATCTGTAATTTTCAATATCGCGCTGGTAAACATTATTTGAATGTTTAAATTTTAGATCTGAAATATAAAGCACACGGTTCCATCAGAGATGCTGCATCCTGAGGATTGTCACTCCCGGAGGAATGAAAATGGGGGTAAGCATCTTAAGGTGATTATTAAAATGTCAGGTCAAGTGGTTATTAATTGCCCGGGGTACAGTGGCTCCGGGAAAATGCGCGAGTTACGCGGCTTTCTGAGCTGGCTGTGTGTTGTGTTAAAGGGGTTGTGAAGAGAAATAATTTATATGCCTTTGAGTACATGAATTTTCTTGTAAAAAAAGGCAGATCGATAACTGAATTTAAGAGGTGGCCAGTGAGGGAAATTATTTTAGAACTGAGTGAGGAAGACAGCCGGAACTACAGGGAATGGCTGCTTATGCGGGAGGACTGGTATTTCCCGTTCCCTGAACGCTACAGCGATTTAACGTTTTCAGGTTGTAAAATCATATCCGGACAATCCGAAGCGATCCCTCTTTTTACCCGTAACATTCTCCCGCTCACAGCTTATCTGCTAAAAAAAAATCCCACCCCAGAACTGCATCGCTGTGCAGTTATTCTCATGATGAAGTCCTGTTATGCTGCTTTCAGAAATGCGCCCCCCGTGATCCACTCCGGACGCCTGAAGACATTTCTGAACGTGATGGCAGATATTTACAGTTTTGCGTATGCCCGTGGAATGAAGATAGATGACCAGAACTGTCTTCATGTTTTTAAAATTAAAAGCTGGGATGAAGCGCCAGAGATAAGTAAGCATGTCGCGGACATTACCGATTTCATCAGTTCAGCCCGAACTGGAAATCTGCTCCATGCCTTACCCCAGGCGCTGCATTTACTCGGCAGGATTAATGCAACAGAATTGACAACGGTTATATCAGGTAAATATCTGACTGAATTGTTGCCGGTAGTTTCTGTTTCAATGAAATACTGCCCTGAAGATTATGACGATACAACATCACATTTACATCAGTCCAGATATGCAGAGCATCAGTTCAAAAGCGGGGAGATAACTATAAGTGTAACGGCAATAACATTTCCCTTAAATCCGTTCAGTGAGGTTTATCAGGCCATTGATACAGAAGTCTGTATCACACACTATGGCAGCGGATTTTACTTCGGGTGGCCCGTTTTACGTGAGCTTGTGACGGCAGCCGCCTTTTTATGTGCGGAAACAAAAGTAAATCACAACAGCAATTACAGGGGAAAGGAAGTATTCACGAATTTCAATGCTGACGGTAACAACTTTAATTTAACCATAGCATCATTCACTATTCAGATGGACATAATTACTTTCAGACAGTTCATATCCGGATTAAATTCATTTTTCGAAATGACGGAGTTAAAAATTATTCTGGAACAGGTCAGTCATCACCTCGGTAATTACTGACCAGGCCGTTTGCATGGCAGATGTGCCCTTCAGTTTTTTCCCTTCAGGCCAGAGAAGCGCATGTTCTTTCCGCTGGCCCGTTTTTCCTGATAATGAGGGTATATAAGCTAAACGGCGTAAAGCCTTTCCGGCTTCCCTTACCAGCCTATTTAACCCAGTCTTCCAGTACCAGGCCCGGCACCCGCTCAAACTCCCGCACATTATTCGTCACCAGCACGACGCCGGCCGCAATGGCGTGCCCGGCGATCGCCGTGTCGTTCGGGCCTATCGGGGTTCCGGCGAGCCGCAGCGCGACCTTAATCTCCGTGGTGGCGTCCACCGCGGCGCTGTCCCAGGGCAGGATGGCATCGAGGCGGGCGCAGAACGCGTCAACCAGCTCAATGTGGCGCGGCGAGACCTTCGGGCCGGTGGCGCCGAAGCGCATCTCGGCATAGGTGATGACCGGGATAACGATGCGCTGGTTGCGCAGCACCGCCTGCTCCAGATGCTTCAGGACGGCTTCCGGCTGCTCGCGCATGATGAACGAGCAGATACAGGTGTCCAGCATATAGGTTTTGTTCACAGGTCAAATCGTCCTTCGTCGGTGACAACGTCCTCGCGCTCCGCCATAAAGTCCGGGTCTGCCTTTTCGAGCTCCAGGAATGAATCCCAGGTCGGCGGGACGGGGCGCAGGATGATGCTGTCCCCTTCCCGGACGATCTCCAGCTCGCTCACCCCCTCAAAATCCAGATCGCGGGGCAGACGGATGGCGCGGTTGTTGCCATTTTTAAAAATGGATACGGTTCTCATGTACATCTCTCCCGAGTCTAGGGACATGTAGAGCAAATCCGGAATGATGTTCAGGCACCAGGTGTGTGCATATGTCCAGTAAGGCAGATGTTCCGCATATGTATAGGTTCTGCATATGCAGATGCCTGGCACATGGATATGTAATAGATATGCCTGCTTCTTTCTTTTTCTGCGAGGATCCGAAAATTATCAGTGTCGGAAACTTTGCGGGCAGGCGTCTTTTACGTTTAAATATCGCTACTTTTATTTGCGTCCTGATACCCGGAGATAAACATGGCCAGGCCGATAGAGACTCGTTCTGAGTTTGAGAAGAAGGTGGAAGCCGGAAAGGTGATTCTGGAGCCGCCTCGCCAGCCTGGCAGAGATGCCGCCACTGGTCGTTACGTTTCAAATAAGCGCCTGCCTGGGATGCTTCCGACGTATCTGATACGCCAGCAGATGAATATCACGTTCTATAACGATATTGATGTGGAGGCGTTTAAGCGGGAAGTGCGTGACCAGGTCAGCAGGATACTGGACGATATCAGGGAGGAGCGGTTCAGTGACGCAGGGATCAGCTATCAGCAGTTTATCGACCAGTATGATGACTGTTTCGCCATGCCTACCCCGGAGGGGTTTGAGGTGGTTAGACGGCGCGGCATCGATCTCTATGCCATTCTTGAACGCCAGGGAACCCGTCTGACGGAGGAACTACATTTACAAAACAACCCCGACGCAGAATCCCTGCGGCGTTTTAGTGGTATCACCGATGCCCATATCAATCTGTTTTTTTATATGCTCGAACTGAATCTGGCGCTCTGTAACAAGATAGACATCGTTCAGGGGCAGTTACTTGCAAAACTGGCCCAGCTTGAAAATCGCCTGACTGCGTTGTTGAAAATGTACATCTATGGCGACAGGAAGGGAGATATTTGGGAAGACTCCTTGCCGGCGAGCCAGACCCTGTATGGCTGGATCTTACTGGAGCAGAACAACCTGCAGGTGGCTATGGATATTTACGACACCGATCTGGTTATGCGGAACCGCAAAGGGTTTGCGGCGCTGCATGACGAGGTATTTGGTGTCTACAAGAATGTCGGGGACCACGCATCGGTTTCGTCAGTTAAGCGTGACTATTTAAGCCATCGCGGGCTGACGGATCTCCGTGTGGAGATAGCCCGGAAACTGGGTTATTACCTGCAACAAATACAGCAAATCCGCCAGTACATTGATGAACTGACCCACGGCAGTGACGCCGATGTTCCGGCCGAAGCGACTGTCGACATCCGCTCGCTCCTGAACCCCCAACCACCGGAATAAGCCTGGTGGCGGGGTGAAACCCGGTCCACTGGACCGGGCGAACCGGCTCAGGCCGGCAGATACCTGGCCAGTTCGCTGTCAATATAGTCCCCGAGCCTCCCCGCCACCTCGTCAATATTAATCGTGTTGTCCTCCTCAGCTGTGCCGTTCGAGTACAGGTGGAAGAACGTGTAGCCTTCCACAAACCGGAAACCGATCTCCAACTGCTCATTCACCGTCACCGGCATGCTGTAAGGGCTGGCCACGTTAAAGATCCGCTCAGGTATTTTCGGAAAGGCGAAGGTGAGCCAGCTTTCAATTTTCGGTACTGTCTGCCCTTTACGGGCCGGATTGAGCGTCACCCGGACCTGCCAGGCTCCATACTGGTAATCCTCCGGACGGGAAACCTCGACGGTACAGTACGTGCCCTTGTGTAATGTCGAGGTGATCACCGCCCCGGCCTGATGGAGGCCCATCTCAATCATCCGTTTCTCCGCTCTTTCCAGCGCTTCGGCAAAGACTCTTTCTTTTTTCAGGAACAGACTCCGCCCATAGCTGTTCGGCGCATCTTCTAGGATGCTGTGGCAGAGCACCAGTGCCAGGTAGGCTTCGCTGAGCGAATACTGCACGTAGTGCTGCAGCTGTTCTCCCGCGCGCCCGGCCGCGTCATACAGGCGCATGTCTTCTTTGATCATGCTGATATCGATGGCCAGCTCCTGGGCGTATTTCTGGCGCACTTCCGCTGTCAGCATATCCGCGGTCAGCAGTCGGCTGATCTCCGCGAGCCGGGGCCGGGCAGACAGCAGACCGGCCAGCGTGTTCTGCTGTGACTCCTCCGGCCGCCAGACGCGGGTTTCGATGGTAAACGGCAGGCTGTCGTTCTGGTCGATATACTGATAGCACGCGGTAATGGCCTGGGTGGCTGAATACCCCAGCTGTTGTAATTTTAGATCGACGCGTTCTTTCAGCGCCGCATCCAGGCGGACGTTAATCATGGCTAATGGCATGGTGGCATTCCTCACACGGATATTTCGTGTAAAGCATTATTGCTTTACTTGCCTGTGTAGCATATCCGCTTTACAAGTTATGTAAAGCATTTATGCTTTATTTTGTTTTTGCTCTTTTTGCATTTATTTGTGTTGTTTGTGCTCTCTATGGCATTAATGCACTGAATCGCACAGTGGTGTTGATTTATTGCGATTCAGGCAGCAGTCTGTCATTTCTCTTCCGCAGATCCGTTTTCTGTTAGTTCCGGATCTTCTTCAGACACACCGGCGCGCAGCCGCCATGAAACACAAGATGTAGCGGTGTTTTCAGCTGTAAATGACGCTATATGTTGTGTCCCTCCCCTTCCCCGTGACCGCCCGCTCACCACCATAAAATGGCGCTTTGCTTATTCCCTGACCGTGTTACACTTCCGGAAAATCTGGAATACGCCAGAAATCGGATCACCAGAAAACCGCCATCCGGTAATTTAGTTACGGATTTATATGTCTGCGTATTATCTGGTGGGTGATGATTGTGGCAGGGAAAGTTAATCAGGTGGCAATCAATGATGTCACTAAGTGTGATTACTCTGAGTGACTATTTATCAGCAAACCAGAAAGGAGTTTAGGATGGCACGTTCAATACCGGTGAAGATTGGTCAGAAGGAATTTAAATCCAAAAAAGCCGCTGTGGACTATTTCATGGATCAGCGTGAAGCAGTCAAAGCAGTGAGCCCGCTGAAAGAGGGAGAGTTGTTTGATGAATTGCGCGACCTTTATCTGCGTTACTGCGAAATCACAGACTATCCACTGGGCAACCGGGAGATTTACGCATTCAGCGTAAATTATGAAACTCGTCATACCGACCAGAACTACGGTACGTATTTGTGCTACTGGGTACATTTTTCACCGAAAGATACGGATGGATTGTCCTTTTCAGTCAGAGAAGCGGTTGATGCGATCGCCAAAGCTGCTGCAACTGAACAACGATAGCTAAGGGCGGGATTTCTCAGTATGTACTCAGCGCTACGATCGGTCTGATCAGGGAACAGTTAATGAACACGATAGTAATACGCGGCCTGCTGGTAATGCTTCTCATCGGTATGATCCAGGGCCGGCCCGGAGCAGCAACCCTCAGTGAAATGCGGGCGCTCAACGCCACTCAGAAACCAGGAATGACCATTGTCTGTCAGAGCAGGACGGTCATTCCTGTTAACGGCAAAAAAGAACCGGTGACCATTGATGAGAAACTCAGCGGATATGTGGTCAGTAATACCGGCGACATGATGGTTCTGGATGTGACGTATGAACAGAGAGATGACGGAAAAGACGAACCATTCCATACGGAAAAGTACCTTCTGACCACAACCCTTGAAAACGAGCGCCAGAAGATGGAGGTTGATATGCGCACTCTTAAAATCATGGTGCCAAAAGCCCGCCATCTTGAAAGCGGATTACGGGAAGTCATGGAGGCCGAACCAGTGACTTACACCGATTACGGTACATACCGCATCACAGCACTTCCGGCTTATGAGATCCTGCCGGGCAGGGATAACCCCGGTGCGCCATCCATGCATTGCGCACCCGCCATGAACGCGTCAGTACCGGGAGACACACGATGATGCCGTCTGTTCCCGGGCAGGGCGTCATGGTTTCTGCCACGCAGTTTCCGGTGGCCATCGACTACCCGGCGGCGCTGGCGCTGCGCCAAATGGCCCTGGTACATGATGAGCTGCCGAAGTACCTGCTGGCGCCGGAGGTGAGCGCCCTGCTCCACTACGTTCCCGATCTGCACCGCAAAATGCTGCTGGCGACACTGTGGAACACCGGCGCACGGATCAACGAGGCGCTGGCCCTGACCCGGGGCGATTTTTCGCTGGCGTCGCCCTGGCCATTCGTCCAGCTGGCCACGCTCAAACAACGTGCGGAAAAAGCGGCCAGAACGGCAGGACGGGCCCCGGCTGGCAGTCAGGCTCACCGTCTGGTTCCACTCTCCGATCACCAGTATGTCAGCCAGCTGGAGATGATGGTGGCCACACTGAAAATTCCGCTGGAGCGCCGTAATAAACGCACCGGCAGAACGGAGAAGGCGCGCATCTGGGAGGTCACCGACCGAACGGTACGGACCTGGCTGAATGAGGCCATCACCGCCGCGGCCGCTGACGGGGTGACCTTCTCCGTGCCGGTGACGCCGCACACGTTCCGTCACTCCTACGCCATGCACATGCTGTATGCCGGTATTCCGCTGAAGGTGCTGCAGAGCCTGATGGGCCACAAGTCGGTGAGCTCGACGGAAGTGTACACCAGGGTGTTTGCGCTGGACGTGGCCGCAAGGCACCGGGTGCAGTTTGCGATGGACGGCGCTGAGGCGGTGGCCATGCTGAAAGGGAACATTTAAGTGCATGCATTCAGGTATACCCCAATGTGACAGGCTGACGCGCCCGCCGGGCTTGTCCAACCCTTCGCCTGCTCAGATACAAGCTCTGAACAGACTCACGGTTTGCGATGTGGGTCAACAAAAATAAATACGTTCACCAGAAATATTTTCTGGACACTTTTTCCGATAGCGCCGGAACGTCTAGGGCGAAAAGCATTTTTTGTACATTACTGGTGCATCTTTAAAGGTGCCAGGACGAGGTATTGATTTAACTGGACATAAAGTGCTGTCTGTCCAATCCGCCGGGGATTTATACTGATAGCCATGATCATCACAGAAATAAAAGGGATAGCAGATGGCGGTTGAGTGGGTGGATGTGGCTGACAGTGCCGTTAAAATCGGGCTGGGCGCGTTAATCACCATTATTGGCGGCTGGGTTACACTGAAATTAACACATCGTCATGAAATAAGGAAAGAAGCATTAGCTCAACGACTGCGGGATATAGATAAAAAAACAGACCGCTATATCGATTTCCTTTCTTCATCGCAAACGCTAATGCAGAAATATCTTTATGAATCATGTGAACCGGGTAGCGAGGATTACACCGATTATATGCGGTTGCATAATATTGTGAGTCTTACCTCTTCGTCAGAGTTACGAGTTTATGCGTTTGATACTCAGGCAAAAGTATCGCAATTTATTTTGCTCAGTAAGCCCAGTGATCTTATTGATTCCTGCCGTAATGCCGCGAGAGACTCCGTTTCACTGCTTCAGGGGGCAGTGAGTGCTGAATTGCTTCAGGAAAAAGCAGCACTTCAGGGTAAACCCCATGCGTGGTGGTCATTCTGGCGGAGGCAGGGCAAAAACGTAGACAGAATCACCTGAATGTCTAACCGCGCGGGGAATTAAACCGGAAGCTCCTGAAAGACCGCTAAAGCGATCATTTAGGAGCCTGATATATCAGTTTATCTTTCGTCACCGCTTTGCGATCTTACAAACATGTTTAGTTCATTTTGTGGTTCTAAGAATTTGTTGACCACTAAAAATTCTATACTTGATGGCAATATATATTCGATATAGCCCGGAACCTGATGGTACGGTCTTAATTCAAATGGTTCGTTTAACTTACTGATTCTTTTAATCATATTCCATGCTCTTGCGGCTATTTGGTTTTCTGTCGCTAACCATAATTCACGTTCTGACATTTTTAATACCTTTGTTATTTGGGAAGCGTGGAGCTGTCATTTATTTTAAGCTCTGAAGAAAACGGACTTCCTGAAATTCAATCCACACGGTTTTAATACTTGTTTTGTGTGCATAAATCATATCAAGGAGAGCAATTTCCTCGTCTGTGGGGGCCGAAGGATTAAAGAACAAGTCATCATTGAAATACCATTCCTCAGAACTGCAATTGCTCCTGTCAAATCGCTCGAAGATAAACACATCATTTTCGTCAATATCGAGATTATAATAATACATAGCGGAGTCATCCTAATCATTCGCGTTTGACATGTACTCAACCGTTAGCTGTATTACGTTACTATCCGATTAGTATACAAGGCAAGTTCCTGCGTAGCTATCGGCATTGGACGAAATTGACTGAGTGTCCAGTGTGAGTCAGGATAGTGAAAAACATGGTAGAATTTGAGTATCACTGACGTATCCAGCTATAGAGAAACATGGACGGCACTATGATGCAAAAGACTTTAGCAGAACGGTTTGACTCACTTGAAAAAGACTATCAGGACGTTTTATCAACCAAATCTATGCATTTCAGCTCAATGCTGAACGTAAACAAAATGTATGTTGATTCAGGAAAGTACAAGACATGGATTGGCCGGGTTAAAAAGTTACTTGAAGACAGCTACGGAAAAGATTCAGATTTTTATAATGACTTTATAAAGGCTCAGAAAGGGTTTTATGCCTCGAACTATGAGGTTCTTACCATGCAATTAAAACCGGCCTTCGACGCAGCTAAAGCTGACTTGGCTTATGCCCTCCCCCTGAATTCAAATCCTGTATTTAAAGAAACTGACAGATTAGATCTGATAATTAACGTGCTTGAAAGGTTTCCAGCGTTCTGTCGCCAGCTGAAAAAGCGACATGACGACAGAAAAACCATTGAGGTGAACGACGAGTATGACGTTCAGGATCTGGTTCATGCGCTTCTGACGCTGCATTTCGATGACATCAGACCCGAAGAGGCTTCGCCTAGCTTCGCAGGTTCTTCATCCAGACAGGACTTTCTTCTGAAGAAGGAGAAGATAGTCATTGAGGTGAAGAAAACTCGCCGGTCTCTAGGGGCAAATAAAATTGGAGAGGAGCTGCTCATTGATATGGCCCGTTACCGTGCACACCCGTACTGTGAGACGCTGGTCTGCTTTGTGTACGACCCTGAAGGTTGGGTGAATAACCCGAAAGGTGTGATAGACGATCTTGAGGGGAAAGATACCAAAGGAAAGACAAGAGTGGTAATAGCTCAGTTCTGATTTTCACTATGCTGGACAGAATGAAGGGAGCGTCCAAGTGGTGCGGGAATTAATGATAGGTAGCCAGCACTCACTGCCAGATGCTGTCAGCGGGGGCTGATTTTAACGATTGGTATCATTTGATACCAATCATCTGAGCAATAAAGCATGAATAATAGGGCGTAAGGAACTAAATACAGATTTTATAGGTATCAAATGATACTAAAGGTAATGGCGACCATATTGTTATTATGGTGTTGGTGGTGTCCACCCTGCGCTTTGTGCGGCTATCACCCATTGTGGCAGACCTGTAAGTGCCTTTTTGTGACAGTACGTGTGGAGTTGCTTTACAGTCGTTATACGAGCGTTATCCAGCCGGATTGTTTGGCTAGATAGTTTTTTCTTAATTGCTAGCGCTTGCTCAGGCATTAAATCAGTAATAGCTGCCCTGAGCGCACTTGCAAGTGCTGGATCTACAGGGGGCGTATCCAGTATTTTCTGTAACTTAGAAATGTGATCTTTGAGTGTCCTTGCTCCTGAAAGAGCTGTAATTACATCGTTGTACATTAGTGAATCCTGATTTGCGGAGGTTTTCTGATTATTGCTTATTGGAGCATAAAATGATACTGGACAGAATTACCTTTATGTCCAGTTTACCAATCTATTTCACCATTATCTCCGTTGTATAAGTCAAATTGAATCGCCACGGGTTTAACAGACACCTCAGAGTCATTTAAGATGGCTTAAAGAGAGGTGCCCATGAGCGGTAAGCGTTATCCCGAAGAGTTTAAAACTGAAGCAGTCAAACAGGTTGTTGATCGCGGTTATTCTGTTGCCAGCGTTGCAACACGTCTCGATATCACCACCCACAGCCTTTACGCCTGGATAAAGAAGTACGGTCCGGATTCTTCCACTAATAAAGAACAGTCAGATGCTCAGGCCGAGATCCGCCGTCTCCAGAAAGAGCTGAAACGGGTTACCGACGAACGGGACATATTAAAAAAAGCCGCGGCGTACTTCGCAAAGCTGTCCGACTGAGGTAAGCCTTTATCCGTGACAACTCCTGTTGCTGGCCTGTTCGCCTGCTCTGTCGGGTGCTGGATGTTCATCCCAGTGGTTTTTACGCCTGGCTTCAGCAGCCGCATTCACAACGCCATCAGGCAGACCTGAGACTGACAGGACAGATTAAACAGTTCTGGCTGGAATCGGGATGCGTCTATGGTTATCGCAAAATCCATCTGGATCTGCGTGACAGCGGGCAACAGTGCGGAGTCAACAGAGTCTGGAGACTGATGAAACGTGTCGGAATAAAGGCTCAGGTCGGATACCGAAGCCCGCGGGCACGTAAAGGCGAGGCCAGTATCGTGTCACCCAACAGGCTCCAGCGACAGTTCAATCCGGATGCTCCTGATGAGCGTTGGGTAACGGACATAACCTACATCAGGACCCACGAAGGCTGGCTGTATCTTGCCGTTGTTGTTGATCTGTTCTCACGCAAAATTATCGGCTGGTCCATGCAACCCCGGATGACAAAGGACATTGTCCTGAACGCACTGCTGATGGCTGTATGGCGGCGTAATCCCGAAAAACAGGTGCTGGTTCATTCGGATCAGGGCAGTCAGTACACAAGCCATGAGTGGCAGTCGTTCCTGAAATCACACGGCCTGGAGGGTAGCATGAGCCGTCGCGGTAACTGCCATGATAATGCGGTTGCAGAAAGTTTTTTCCAGTTGTTGAAACGTGAACGGATAAAGAAAAAGATCTACGGAACGCGGGAAGAAGCCCGCAGTGATATTTTTGATTACATCGAAATGTTTTATAACAGTAAGCGTCGGCATGGTTCTAGCGAACAGATGTCACCGACAGAATATGAAAACCAGTATTATCAACGGCTCGGAAGTGTCTAGATTATCCGTGGCGATTCAAACTTGTGTTACTGATTGACACTTTACAGCTCAGCACGTGAATTCAGTGTAGCTGCTAGTAAACCGCGTCTTTTTCGGCTCACTTTAAGTGTTCTCCTTTGTTTTATCCAGCATCGCGCTCAGTTCTATAGGCACTGACGCTGTTGCAATATAAAAAGGTTTATTACTTACAATATCGCAACAAGATAACTAGATAACAAGATAACAAGATAACAAGATAACAAGATAACAAGATAACCAGTTATCTTTCCATTACTTAAGTTTCGCTTTTTCAATAAGTTGAGATAGTTCTTCTTTCGTTAACCGATCTAACGCCATCAGAGCAGCTCTCACTACGTCTGATCTATTTACTCTTGTTCGTCCAGATAACATTTCATCTCTGATAACGTCATCAATTGCACGTAAGTTCTCATCAGCCAAGGAAATACTAACTGGCTTAGCTTTTCCTGCTGTGTGTTTTTTAGCGGACAACTCTTCTGTCGAACTGAGAGCTGCAGAACCTCCATGAATGAATGCCGCTTCGTCTTTTGGAGGGGTATGGCTGCGATTCCTCATAAAATAACTTCCTTGACCAGTGCCTCAACTTCTTCTTTAGCTTTATTGTTCTGCGTTTCAAAAATTGTCATTGATTCTGCCCAGGCATCTCGATGTGCTTTACGATCGCATACTCGGGAGCTTGCCAGATGCATTTCTGGGTAATCCTTGAGTACTTCAGCTGCCTGATTGGCTTCATTAACAAACATGTTAGTGGGAGTCATGTTTAAAACGAGATATCCTCGAACATCCTCATTAAAATCTTTTGCTGCCGTAAATACAGAGCATGTATGAGGCACAACATCCAGGTCCATCTGTGAAGGGCGCAAAGGAGAAATGAATACATCTGCGGCCATCAATCCACTACGCATTTCTGCACTATCACGACCAGCACAGTCTGCAATGACAAAATCATAGGATTTTTCGTGTTCCTTTAACATTGCTTTGATGTTGCCAGTCGCGCCTGTAACCGGTATATGGGGTAGTTCTTCAGGACGGTTGTTATACCAGGTTAATACTGATTTCTGGTCATCTGCATCAACAATAAGAACTCTTTTACCAAGAGACATAAGATACGCCGCGATGGAAACAGCCAGCGTACTTTTGCCAACACCGCCTTTTTGACTTCCAAGAACTATGATCATCTTTGCACCTTCAATCATGTTAACTTATTAAGATAATGATATAGTTTCGATACAAAAGCAACATATTATCTTATTAAGATAACAAGTTAATACAATAAGAACTATAAAATATATACGTTTCAATTAGTTATATATTCATAAGATTATGATCACTGATTAAAACTAAGATAACAACATAGTAAGATAGTAATCTAGTAAGATAACAAATAAATAAGATAGTAAGATGTTAACATGGTAAAATAACAAGATGGTAAGTTTGATGCTGGAGGTTATATGGAGCTGGTCCGGAAGAAAAATCCGAGAGGAAGATTTGAGCGGAAACTGAATCTGGCTGAAAAGGAAGCCCTGCTGCACGTATTCAGTAACGGTCGAAAACCAAGTCAGGCGGATTTACGCATTGTTAATGCCGTTCTTGAAGAGATGGACCGACAAGAACTTTGGATCAAGTGTGACTGTGTTGACTCGGACCCAAAAGCAGAAGGCCCCTTTAATTGTGAAGTAAACGTATCCAAGTTACGCCATGTAAAAACAACAAGGCCACATAACGAACAGTGTCCGTTGTACCGACTAAAAAAAGAAAAAGACGCAGACAACACCGTTGGGGAGGGGAAAACCAGCCCACTGAACCCTGTCGGAGGCGATGACTGGCTCCCGGATAAGAAGAAGGAAGCAAGAGCGGTCGCAGTGGAGGGACCGGTAGTGCCACGTAAGCGCAGGCGCAAAACGTTGAAACCCGTCCCGGCCCTTGGGCGAAAATTACTGACGCTCATTGAAGCCGCAGGCCTGAACCAGCTTGAGCTGGTTCCGGAGTATCAAAGTCCAGGGCTGACAGGTGCGATCTTCAGGCTAAAAGAAGTGCTGGAAGAGCACTCAATGAGAAATGGCACACCTCTGAGCCAATTATTCAGTTGCTCACCCTGGCTGAGCATCGATCGCATCGATGAAATGCTCACAAATTTGGAATCAATACAGGGTATCAACAGCGAGGAAAAAGAACTGTGCGTATATATCATCGGGATAGCGACAGAAGTCAGCCGGGAAGAAGTGACCTTTAGCGTTCGTAGGAAAACCTTCACGCACCGGCCAGAGGCACGAGTCAGTATTAATGGCGAAAATAGTTATAATGCCGGCAGCCGAGCTCCCTACTGGGCGATTATTGAATATAGAAGGGGGAGGGATGGTAATGTTTATTGCCATGAAAGCTACGCCCATGCTGCTTATACGCTGGATAATCCGGTACCTGTCGACAGCAATAAGGAGCGTGATACCCTGAAGGTAATCATCAATGCCAGCAGTTATGCCGGTCGCCAGCCAAATCACCCAGAAACGATTAGTCTCACCAAACCTCTATTCACGATGAAAAGCATCAAAGATGGTGTGGAGGATGTAATTCATCCTGATTTCATCCTGAATGTAGCACCTGCCGACGAACGTGCAGTGACGACGTTCATCATTGAAACAATGGGATATGAGTCCGAGGACTATATAACGCGCAAAAAGAATACGCACAGTTTGATGGAGCAAGAAGGGGTGTTGTTAACCGATCCCCCGGGCTGGCCAGCGGCTTCAGATAAAACGTTTAACAGTGTTCTGCTCAGACATATCTTCAGCGCAGGCAAAGTGTGACAATTCACCCTCACGCCCAGAGCACAGACGTTCTACCACGCCATCTGTGACAAACGACACTCATTTTATTGCAGGGATGTGTGACAAAATGCCTTCAGCTATCTGTGACAATTTGCCCTCAGTGGAGGAATGGAAATGAGGCTTTGATGGGAATGTGTATAACACATACCTGTCAACTACTGGGTTCAGAATGGTGTTCTGTGACAAATCACCCTCAAAACCCCTGTTAAAGTGTGACGACCTGCCCTCGAAAATGTGACAAACAGCCCTCTGATTATTCAGAAGTAATAGACGTTATATCTCTGAAAGTAAATACAATATGTGTGGTCTGGCGGCCTTTCTTCTTCTCGATGTAGGACAGACGCATCGGGGTTCTGCTGTTGATCTCATCCACGCTGGCCTGCAGGAAGCGACGGCGGAAGTCAGGCATGCGTTGATAGCTTTGCGGCAACTGATACCTCTCCATAATCCAGTCAATTCTCAGCGAAACCACACCAGAACCATCAGCCTTACGGTACTGACAAAGGGATTCATACAAGCGCATGGCATAGGGATTGGTGATCTCTTTCGTTTCACTCAACCTGAACTGCGTGAAGCGGTTCTGCAGGCCAATGAAGAACGGTATCAGGTAAGGATTAATGTGAACGCTGTAAAGTCCCCTGGATGGGCTGTGGGCGCGTTTAATAAACCAGGGAAAAGATTCATATCCCTTTTCTTCTCCGGCATCCTCTTCAGGCCTGTAGAAAACAACCTCTTTCCCGGCAAAGCCCTTTAGCGCCTGCCGAATATCTTTACTTGCTTCCGCAGAAGTAAGGCCAAAGGTCTCAGCATACTTTGCAACCTGAATCTCACAGATCCCGTCATGCTCCTGCAGCGTACCGTCAGACTTTCTAATCTGGTCCACAAAAAGATAAAGCATACGCTTTTGGTCGCGAGATAAACTGTATGCCGCCTCAGTCAATTCGTTTGACTGGACAATACGCGGGCTATTCTTACGTTTTTTATGGTTGATAACCGCAATTTCCGACATGACAGATCCGTGTTAAGTGTGACAGATTTTTAGATTGTCACACTAAATGAAAAAGAGTCAACAGGTAGGGATAACTTTGTGGAATACAGCAAATCATGAGGGCAATTTGTCACAGGGTTAAGGGCAATCTGTCACACTTTAACAGGGGTTTTGAGGGTGATTTGTCACACTGAAAGGGCAGATTGTCACACAGATCCTTCTCAAACCCGCATGAATAAAGGGCTAAGAGGTATTCTAAAAAGATAAACCTAACAACCCTTTAAAAAGATCTTTAAAAAATATGCCCGTGGATAAGTGGATAAACCAGAGTGGGATATCCATTAAACACTGAGCGTAAGCAGAATATATCCGTTTAGTTCCCTGGTGCTTCCTCGCTCACTCGCGGGCTTCGCCCTGTCGTTCGGCTGCGGCGAGCACTGCTGGCTCTCTCTGAAAGGCGAAATTTAACTGATCCGTGCAATGGGGATATCTTTCCAGCGGGTTGTGTACGCTGGGGACAGCATGTCGCGTTTCATCTGCCAGGATGGCGCAATCCCTCGTCCAGCAAACCAGACATGCCCAAGGCCGGAATGATTAATGCCATCGAGCACTTTCATCAGCTCGGCGCTGTGAGGGCGTGGCGGACGTTCGTCGAACAGCTGCAACTGCGAAATACCGGAGCCGGTAAAGTCATTCAGCATAACGCCGGCTTTGGCATACCGGTGTCCATCCTTCCAGATACGCTCCAGAGCCGTCGTGGCGGCTGCAATGATGTCACGAGTGTCCTGAGTGGGGGTAAGCAGTTTCTCCGTGGCCACATTGCCGTAGTAAGGCTCTTTAACGGCGAACGGAGATGTTTTGATGAAAACGGAAATATGCAGGCAATACTGGTGTTCTTTACGCAGTTTTTCAGAGGCCCGCTCTGCGTATTGACAGATAGCCTGGCGGAGCGAATCGTACTCCGTGATCTTTTCGCCAAAACTGCGACTGCAGACAATCTGTTGTTTTGTTGGTGGGGCTTCCTCAAGCGACATGCAGCTTTCCCCGTTCAGTTCGCGCACCGTTCTCTCTAGAACTACGGAGAAATTTTTCCGGATGAAGGCCGGATTTGTCAGGGCCAGATCGAGCGCGGTCTTGATACCCAGTACATTGAGTTTGCGTGCAATGCGATTTCCAACGCCCCAGATCTCTTCGACCGGCTGCAGTGAAAGCAGTTTACGCGTTCGCTGAGGATTCCCCCGGGTCAGGGCGAGCACACCACGAAACTGTTTCCACTCTTTTGAGGCCCATTGTGCTGATTTTGCTAGCGTTTTCGTCGGTCCAGCTCCAACGCCGATGATCAGGCGGGTACAGTCATACACGTGTTGGCGCAGCTGGCGGCCGAAGTCTTCCAGATCCATGCAGTGCTCCACGCCGGTCAGATCGAGGAACATCTCATCAATCGAATACTGTTCCACTCTAGGGGCCAGCTCCTCCAGGCAATTCATTACGCGCGCCGACATCGAGGCATAAAGTTCATAATTGCTTGAGAATGCGTTTATTTTTTCCGGGTACCGCTCGTTTTTTATCTGGAACCACGGCGTACCCATTCGTATCCAGGGCTTCGCCTCGGCACTTCTTGCGATTACACAGCCATCGTTATTACTGAGCACGACAACCGGCTTTCCCTTCAAATCCGGTCGGAAAACACGTTCACAACTTGCATAAAAGCTGTTCACATCGGCCAGGGCAAACATCAGTACATCTCCCTGGGACGGTGGATGATGTGCGTCACTACGCCAAAGATATCCAGATCGTCCGGGTTGGGATAAATCGGCGACCAGGAGGCGTTCATGGGCTGCAGCGTCAGTCGTGGCGTCAGCAGAAGCCGTTTGACCGTAAACTCCCCCTGCACGCTGGCCACAACGATATCGCCGTGCTGGGGCTTCTCTGCACTGTCCACAACAAGCAGATCGCCATTGTAAAGGCTGCCGTCGGACATACTGTCACCGCTGGCACGCAGGTAGTAGGTCGCGCTCGGATGCCGTATGCAGTAATCATGGAGATCCAGATCGGACTCGACATAGTCAGCTGCAGGGCTTGGAAAACCGCAACTGGCCAGGTCTGCAAACAACGGATGGGCCTGTGGTGGGAGTTCTTTCCCGGTGCTGAAAAGTTGCAGTTTCATCTTTCCTCCAGACGTCTAAAAATACTGGTTATGTATACAGTATATTTAACAGTGAGACGATAATCCAGATCACCTGCGATACTTACATAGTGAGTAACTTAAGATGCTCAAAAAGATACAAAATATCATTTTGATGTTTTTATATTGCTCATAATGAGAAATAAAACTTTTGTTTTTCCATTTTGCTCTTATAATTGGTATCAAATTGAGTTTAATTGACGGAGCATAATGATGAATATTTACTGCGATGATGGTTCAACTAATGTTAAGCTGGCATGGTTTGAAGGAAACAAGCTGCAGACCCGGGTCTCTGCTAACTCCTTCCGGCATGGCTGGAAAGTGGCGGAATTCAGTGCAGCAACGTTCAACTATCAGGTGGGCACGCTGAAATACACCTGGGACAGCGTCAGTCGTGATGCGATCCCGACAACAAACGTGGAATATCAGTACGGTGATCTCAACCTGCTGGCCGTTCATCATGCGCTGCTGAACAGTGGACTTGAGCCGCAGCCGGTGAGCCTGACCGTGACGCTGCCCCTGAGTGAGTATTATGACGGTGATTGCCAGCGGAACGAGGAGAACATTCGACGCAAACGGGAAAACCTGATGCGTGAGCTGGTTCTGAACAAGGGCAGGGCATTTACCGTAACGGATGTGAAGGTTATGCCGGAATCACTGCCGGCGGCGTTCTCCCGTCTCGCTGAGCTGAAGCCCGGACCAGCTGAGACCACCCTGATTATCGATCTCGGTGGAACCACACTCGATGCCGGCGTGATAGTTGGACAGTTTGATGATATTAGTGCGGTACACGGTAATCCGTCTGTTGGCGTGTCACAGGTCACCCGTGCAACTGCAGGCGCGCTGCGTGCTGCAGACAGCGAAACCAGCGCGCTCATTGCTGACACGGTCATCCGCAACCGCAATGATCGTCAGTATCTGCAGCGTGTGATCAACGATGCCGGTAAAATTGACGATGTCCTGAGCAAAATTACAGAGGCAATCACCTCTCTGGGCGCGCGCGTCACCAGTGAGCTGACGGCCTTCAGGAACGTTAACCGGGTATTTCTGGTCGGGGGAGGGGCGTCCCTCATTGAAGAGGCTATCCGTCAGGCCTGGCCTCTGGCTCCTGACCGTATTGAAGTTATAGGCGATCCGCAGCTGGCGCTGGCCAGAGAGATTGCCCTTTACAACAAAGAGGACTAAACGTGCCGGACGGCCAGTATTCTTTCTATCTGCACAGCGATGACCATACCGACATTGCAGCGATGGCGACCATCAGCACCATCTCACAGCCCCTGCGCGGTGACTTCATCCGGACCGCCGCCACCGCCGGGGCGGTAATGTACCAGACTGATGCCCGTTTACCGGCGCTGATCCCGGTGTTTTTTGACGGGAAACTGAGCACCATCCGGCTTTGCGCCGTGATGGCCCTGGTCTCCGGCACTTGGTCTTCACTCTCCGGACTTCCTGATGAGCCGGATGGCGGCGTGGCGGCTCTGGCTATGTCACCGGAGACGGAATACCAGCGCCGGCGTTACACCCTGACGCTTCAGGAGGACCGGAGCAGTGAACGGGTGGAAAGTGTGCTGACGGGAGTGTCATCCCGCCTGCGTGGAGAGCTGCTGAGAAATCTGATTATCACCGGTCTGGCCCTGCACACGACAGCACCAGAGCTGCCGCGTCTGCTGGCCAGCATGCCGGTACCGCCCGCCACGATCAGCGAGCTGCAGGTTCTGGTTCAGCAGATGGCCGGTACTGCTGGCGTGAATAAGGCAGCAGTACCGGAGAAACCGACAGCGTCTGCCGAGCCGGTATCCGGAACTGAAACTGCCGGGATAAAGAAAAATATGCGACGGGCATTCGGAGACTAAAACATGTCAGTGATTAAACGAACGGCAGAGCAGTTCATTCACAACTTTCTGCGCGCCCGGAATGTCCCTGAATCTCAGTGGCCGGATCTGGTCAAAAAGATCGGCAGGGGAATGATACTGGCAGGCGTAGCCATCGTGGTTCCCGGCGTTCTGGTTGATAACATCTCCTTGCCGGTGACAATCACAATACAGGTCTGCTACGCCTCGTTGATTTGTCTCGGTGTTCTCCTGGCTTTTGACGAGAAAAAACCAAAGGGGCGGAGATGAATATGAACATTAACCTGAAGGAAAAAGCATGCAAATTGAAGAACTTAAAGGTGACGAACGCACGCTGATTGTTCTGGCCTTGCAGGCGCTATACCGTGAGAGATTAACCGCATCAAATGCGGTCTTTACGGTCTGTAGCATGGCCGGAAAGGATCAACCGCCGGAAGATATTTTTGGGCTGCGTGAAGTTCAGGATGCGCTGAGACGTATTGGTTCTGCTCCTGTGCGTTAAATCTTACCCCGTGCACTTCAGGACTAAAAAAACGGCAGGGTGACATCTCATCCCTGCCGTCAAAACTAAATGCTTAATTTTTTTCAGCAATTATAAAGCGTCATTTTGTGATTTAAATTACATTTTTATCTAATGTGAAATTTCTCTCCCTCAGTTTAACGTCTCCCCGGAAAGATTACCCGCCGTGCCTTCACGCTAACCCGGCCGCTTTGGCCGCCAGGGAAGCTGTCGCCTCCTTCCTCACCCGTTCGCGCCCAGCACGGTGCATTCAGCCCGTGATGGGCTTGCGCTGCGGCTTCGGCGTCGCCCTTGCGTCCTCCGCTTTCCGCCAGGTTTTTGTGGCGGCACGGCGCAAGAGGGTGCCGAATGCTGAGGACACAACCATGTTCAGACTTACCTGTATTGAACTCGATAACGGCGAGTTTGCCGTATATATCAACCACCATTACCTGGGGAGCGAGGATGCAAGCAGTGAACGACTCTGCCTGGGCGAAATTCTGGAGCAGCTTTCACAGCTCCCGGGTGTGGAATTACAGACCCTGCTTGAACCTGTGCCGGAGGACGATGACTGGTGTTGGAACGACATCGCCGATCGCGTGCTGCCGTCGCTTCCTGCCTGCCGTGATGATGTGACGGTGGCGGCGCTCACCGCGAGACTACAGCAGTATCCGCAGGATGCGTTGTGTATGGGGACGTTCTGGCTGGCAGACGATTTTCTGACGCTCGATGACAGTCTTTCTGAAGAGGAAATTGCAGAAGCCATGCGTATCTGCGACCACAACCACGATGCCGGGATCGGATTTAACTGGGACACACTACAGTTTGCCATTGACAGGGTGAAGGGGCGCTGACGAAAAAAAGGCACCTTCCGGGGAGGAGGGTGTCCTGAAATCAAAGGTACACATGTCACAGATAACGGCGCGAATACATTATCACTGAACCTTCTGCCATACCCTGTTGGACTCATCAGCTACCAGAACCGGCACCGAAGGATGTCGGTTCCCTCCGCCTTATTGCCGCCAGCCGGCGGCGTGTTCAACGCCGTGCCTTCACGCTAACCCGGCCGCTACGGTCGCAAGGGTTCACGTCGTCTCCGTCCTCACCCGTTCGCGCCTTTCACGGCGCATTCAGCCCTTGAAAGGCTTGCGCTGCGGCTTGCGGCGTCGCCCCTGCGTCCTCCGCTTTCCGCCGGGTTTTTGTGGCGGCACGGCGCAAGAGGGTGCCGCATATCAGAGAGGAGTGTGTCTATGTCCCGTTTTATTCTGGGTGACTGCGTGCAAGTGATGTCCCGTTTCCCGGCGCGTGTCGTCGATTTTATTCTTACCGATCCGCCTTATCTGGTTGGCTATAAGGACCGTACCGGCCGCACCCTGGCCGGTGACAACTCAGCCGAATGGCTCCAGCCCGCCTGTCATGAAATGTACCGCGTGCTGAAAAATGACAGTCTCATGGTGAGCTTTTATGCCTGGAACCGCGCGGATCTGTTTCTGAATGCGTGGAAAACGGCCGGCTTCCGGGTTGTAGGCCATATCGTCTTTGCCAAGAGTTACGCCTCAAAATCGACGTTCGTGGGTTACACCCATGAGAGCGCCTACCTGCTGGCGAAGGGGAGGCCGCAAACCCCGGACCGTCCCATCCCTGATGTGATCCCCTGGAAATACACGGGCAACCGACACCATCCAACGGAGAAGCCGGTGCAGAGCCTGCGCCCGCTGATTGAATCGCTCACGCGTCCGGGTGCCATTGTCCTTGACCCGTTTGCTGGCAGCGGCTCTACCTGCGTGGCCGCCTCCGAGTCCAGTCGGCGCTACATCGGGATCGAGATGCTTGAGCAGTACCACGCCGCCGGCGTTCGCCGTCTGGCGCAGGTTGAACGGGCAAGAAGGATGCCGGCAGCCAATGACGGCGCGTTCTACCCCGACTATCCGGAGGCGGCATGAACTACCCGGGCCTTGAAACCCTGCGCGCGGACGTGGCCGCGCTCAGTAATGCTATGTGTGACGCGCGGATGCTGCTGAATCGCCTTGAATCGCAGCACCGGCACGACGCGGCAACGCTTACCGAACGTATGGCCTCCCAGACTCTGCGCCGGATCAACACCCTGCTTCTGGAGGCCTACCGCGAAGCCCTGGTGCTGGACGAAACCTTTCAGGACTGACTGACCCTGCCGGGCTGATGCCCGGCCTGTAACCCCTTACAAGAGAGAAAAAAACAATGTACGGAACCCGCGAAGAACTTTGTGTACAGCTTGAAAAAATGTTCACGTTCGACGAACCCCTGGTCCTGCTTATCTGGACGGAAGAGGGGATTAGCGTGGCCTGCCGTGAAGCCCAGCCAAAACCGGACGGGGCTGAAATCCGCGCCGTGATGAAGGCGCTGGGCGAGATGAAAATGACGCAATACCGCCAGGAGGGGGTGACTAATCTGACCATCAGCGACCTTTTGACCCGTCAGCGGGAAGCTGCAAACCGCCAGGTAAGCGTGCCGGCAGCCCTCCTGTCCCGCGTCCTGCGTGACTATGAGTGTGAGCTGGAGCATCGGGCCGGAATGGCCTGGGAAGCTGGCCGGCCAGAACCGGACTCTGTAAAGGAAGCAAGAAACGATGTTTACGCGCTGAAAGACGCGCTGGCTGCCTAAGAACGAGCCGGGGGAGAGCCCCCCGGCAACCGTGGCCATCCAAAACGAATAAGGATGTCAGTGCCTTCCGCTTTTATCCGCCGCCGCCCTGCGGGCCACGTCGGGACAATGAAACTCCCCTGAAGCTCCGTGCGGTGACGGCATGCGCCGTGACTTCACTGTAGCCCGGCCGCATCGGCCACAAGGGTTCGCTGACGCCTCCGTCCTCACCCGTTCGCACCCTTCACGGTGCATTCAGCCCGTGAAGGCTTTGCGCTGCGGCTTGCGGCGTCGCCCCTGCGTCCTCCGCTTTTCGCCGGTCTTCTGTGTCGTCACGGCGATGCCGGAACCGAGAATATGTTAACCGTGGAGGATCTATGAACCAGACCGTGACCTGTGATGTTGTTCGTCTTGAGGGTGCGCAGCGCCTGACTTTTCTGCCTGATTTGTTTGGCGGCGATTTTATGACGTCCGAGGCATCCGTGTACGCTTACGCCCAGCGTTACTGCCCCGACTATCAGGGGGGATTCTGGCAGTTTTACCGGCTGCCGGAAGGCGGCGGGTATATGGCGCCTGACGTGGAGAGCCTGACCCTGTGCATTCCGGACAACTGGTTTGAGCAGACTGTCAGCGGAGAAGTGGCGGGGATCATCCTCACGGCACTGGTACTGAATCACCGTAGCTGGCACCACAGTAATCATGACCATGAGGAACTGTGCCGCCATTTCTGCCGCCGTTATGAGCAGCTTATGGCATTTGCTGATACCCATCCGGAAAGCGCCACCATCTGGCGTGCCCTTGACTGACTGACCACGGGCGGCGATGCCGCCCGATTAAAGGAGAACACCATGCAACTGACACCCGAAACCCGCAGTATCCTGCGCCAGTATAAAACGCTCATCAACGAGAGAAGGCGCGAATCAGGCTCAGCCCCGTAACCACAGCGAAAGTGCTTGATGAGATCTGCGAATCAGCTACCCGCCAGTGTGCCGTCTATCTTTGCGGCCACTTCATTCTCCAGGGCGGTCAGGGCGACGGACAGTAAATAATCCGGGCGGGGCATATGCGCCGCCTGTTCGCGCGCGAAAACCCCGTCATCCCTTCGGGCTGACGGGGCGGCAAGGCCAGCGCCTGCGGCGCTGCCTCCTCCCGCCCTGGTCTGATCCCGTGGCGATTCTGATGAACAGTATTGTGAGGGCAAATTGTCACTGATACGGTCCTGCGTGGCGTGGCGTGGCGTGGCGTGGCGTGGCGTGGCGTGGCGTGGCGTGGCGTGGCGTGGCGTGGCGTGGCGTGGCGTGGCGTGGCGTGGCGTGGCGTGGCGTGGTCACCGACTCTGAAACCCGATCAGCAAATCCTCTGAAAACACCTGAATCCCTTTTTTGGGCCCCCTTCGGCTCCCGGCCAGCGTTGCTGTCCGGTCGTCGAGCCCCACTCCGCCAGGGCAGCCGCTGCGCAGCCGCCAGGCTCCGCCGAACCCCTTCGGGTTTCGGGCCATACGGCTAGGGTCTGATGGCTGAGGTCAAGGGCTGCGGCTTCTCCGGCCGTGCCGTCCGGAACGCCTTCACCGCGCCGGCTGAAGCCGTCGCTTTAATGGCGCCACGCCGTTCCGACGTGTCGGGTGTGTGCATCCTGTTCGCCCGGTGAGGCCATCCCCCGTGTGTCCTCACGCGGAGGGCTGGTCGTAGCACCGTCGGGTCGTCATCCAAGGGGTGAAATGAACTCCGCCAAAACTTTTTGCGAGGGTCCGCAAAAACTTTTGTCTGCGCCCCTTTCCTTCCTCCCTTCGCCGTTGCTCCTTTGCCCTTTGCCGCGAGAGAACTCACCAGGGAGATGGACAACCATCACCACAGGAGAAAACCAGGATGCACACACGAAACGTCAACGTCAAAACCGCCGCTCAAGAATCTTCCAGGAAGATGGGGGAAGAACAAAACCCTGTTTCTGTCGCGCAGGAGTGGGTGGCTCAGGCCACTGCGCTGAAAGCGGGCGTCACTGTCACCGTGTCCGATGTGTCCAGATACGGTGATGTGCAGGTGGAGATCCGCACCAACGGAAGGCTTAACTGGCATGCCTGGTCGTTTGAACCGGATTTTCTTTTTGAACTGAAACGCAACCTGCAATACGTGCAGTTGTAACCGGAGGCCGGATGTCCGGCCTTAACCCATAAAAGGAGGAAACATGCAGAACCTTAACAACCGTCCAGCGACCAGAAAGGTCGGGCAGAGCACCGAAATCGTGAAGCTGTTGCGCATTCAGGCCAGCGACACCCACGTGGTCGAGTTTGACAACGTGGACACCCGTTTTAATGACTGCAACAACTGGCAGGTGATGGCAGGGGACAAACGTGTCCTCTTCAGCAATCGCATGTATGAGCGTTTTTCAGATGTGAAATCGGGGATCGTGGCAACGATCAACGTGTGTAAAAACAGCGCCAGCATAACGGATGCAGTAATGCTGGAAGGGGCGAAAGTCATGATGCAGGTACTCGACGGCTATCCGTCCTTTGCTGCATTGGTTGCACACCCGAAACGCATTACCGATTAACCGAGTGCCGTGACCGGAGGGCAATCCGGCCACGACTAACCACAACTATCACTGAGAGGTAAAAATCATGGTCGCCACTAATACTACGGCAAAAAAAACCGCTAAGACCACCCGTCAGACAAAATCTGCGGAAAAAATCGCGCAGTCTACCGAGCAGAAGCTCGTCCAGCTGCTCGCTGATACACCCGTACAAATCTTCCCGTACTCCCGCCTGTCACGCACTGACTTAAACACGCGCATCATTACGCATACCGATCAGGAAGTGGAAGAGATGGCAGACAGCATTCAGGCAATGGGCATCCTGCAAAACCTGATCGGTGCAGAACTGCCGGACGGTACGATCGGCATTGTCGGCGGGGAGGGGCGCCGTAGAGGCACAGGCATTCTGGTGATGCGCGGTGTACTCGATGCAGACACGCCGTTTGTTCCGGTGAAAGTCCTGCCCGTGGAGATGGCAGTGGCGGCCTCGATGATTGAGAACGGCAGACGTAAAAACATGCATCCCGCCGAGCAGATAATCGGTTTTCGCACACTTGAGCAGGAAGGTAAAACGGCCTCTCAAATCGGCGCACTGATGGGCTACCACCCGCGCCACGTTCAGCGCTGCCTGAAGCTGGCAAATCTAGCCCCCTCCCTGCTGGATGCGCTGGCGCGGGATGAAATATCTCTTGAACAGTGTGAAGTCCTCACCCTTGCTGACACCCATGAGCGTCAGGAGCAGGTCTGGAAAGAGGCTGTTGAAAAATGGCGAGATCCTGCTGTACAGACCCTGCGCAAAATGGTGACCGACGACAAAATGGCCATCAGTCACCCTATGTTTGCGTATGTAGGCGAGGAAGCCTATACCGCTGCTGGCGGTATGCTAACCGCCGATCTGTTCAGTGACAGGGACAGCACCTTTGCCGACGCTTCACTGGTGAAATCCCTGTTGGCTGGCAAGCTCACCGTGCTCGCCGCCCGTCTTAAGCAGGAGCAGGGCTGGGGCTGGGCTGAGTTCCGTATGACGGAACTTTGCGGCAGCGGCGATGACAGTGAACAGTACCGTTTTGCCATGCCGGAGGCGGTGCTGACGGAAGAAGAACAGAGGCGCGTCAATGAACTTGAAGAGAAAATGGAAGCGACTGAAACCCACGAGGATGAATATGAGCTTCAGCAGGAGATCGATGACATATACTGCGAGGCGACTTACCGCGAAGCCACGCCGGAATTTCGCGCCGCGCACGGTATCTGGGTGTCATGGGATGGAGACAATTTTCAGGTTCAGCCTGGTATACGCAAGCTGACCGACGAAGACAGGGCCGCACAAGAACAGGCACGTCAGGAACGTGAAAGTAATGTGATCACATACACCACGCCTGAAATTCCCGCTGACGCCTATCCGGCAACGCTGGTTAAGGCCATGTCTGCGGAGCGCACTCTCGCCGTTCAGGCGGAACTGGCGGGTCGGCCCGATGTATCGGTGGCGCTCCTTACGTGGACGCTGTGTCTTGCGCTCTTTGACCGCACTCACGGCAAGCGCAATGAACCGCTGAAAGCCTATGTGTCCTCTAATCAGTACCACCTTGCATCACTGGCTCCCTCCGGTGAAGAAGGGAAGGCGCTGACGGCGCTTCAAGAGCAGAAAAAGGCGCTTCAGGCCACACTGCCCGAAGACTGGCATCTTGATTTCACCTGGCTGATGTCATGGTCAGCAGAGCAGGTGAACACCCTGCTGGGATTCTGTGCTGCGCACGGTATCAACGGTATTCAGGAACGCCTGTATAACCGCACGGACACCAGTGAGTTGGACGGGCTGGAAGCGGCGCTGGACTTTAACCTGCGCAAATGGTGGCAGCCTGATGCAGAGAGCTATTTCGGGAAGCTCACGATTACCCAGATTGGCAGGGCATATGAAGAAGCCGGACTGAACGCCCGTGCGGGTGAGGTTGTGAAGCTCAAGCGCCGCGATGCGGCGAAGGCCGCCGAACAGGATCTAAATGCTCAAGGCTGGCTGCCTGACTGGATGGTGCGCCCTGCGCCAGCCTCTCAGGCTGAAGAAACCACTGAAACCGACGCTGACACCACTGACCACGCTGCTTAATACGGGAGGCCGCCGCCTTCGGGCGGCGGGAACAGACATGACCATGCAATATGACCTGAACCGAATCAACACGCTGACCGCCTCCGACCTGGAGTCTATCCGTCAGCAGGGTGAGGGCGCGCGCCGCGCCCTCAGCGATGCCGTGACCAGCCTCCTGTCGTCACCTGAAGGATGGCGCGTCTGCGCTGAATACCGCAGCGAGTTTGGTGGTTTCTTCCCCGTACAGTGCCGCTTCAGCGCGGACGGCAGTGATGACTGGCATCTGTGCGTATGCAGCCCCGGCGAAGTCTCGCCGTACTGGCTTCTGGTGCTGCTCTCATCCGGCGGTGAAGTGGTGCGTACCCTTTATCAGAGCGACACGCTCCTGCCTGACCGGATAAGTCAACTGATCGCGCAGATGGCAGGCATGCGCCGCTTTAACTGCACTGCTCGCACCGTGGCAAACCTGATGAGCGGGGAGGTGACAGCATGATACCGTCCTCACACGCTCTCGTTTCCCTGAAGCCAGCCCGTCAGGCTGCAATACAGGCTATAAGCCATGTTGAATCTGCTCGCGAACGCGGCGCACGACTGCCCGCAATGCCGTATGTGCGTACCTTTCTGCGCCTTCTCGCGGGCAGCGGACGCCTCAACGCCACGGTGGCCAATAAAATACCTGGCCTGCACTGGGTGCCAAATAACCGTCATTCGAACCTGAAACAGGTCGAGGAGGCGCTTAACACGATGATCGCCACCTGTGGTGAAGCCTGCCCGTTGCCGCTCACGATTGACGTCCAGGCTGAACTGTTTCCTGAAGTCATGCACACCCGCACAGGTCGACGACTGCACAGGTCCGGCATTAAGACCACGCGCCAGCTGCGCCGCCAGTCTCGTGAATATGAACAGCGCTGGAAACTGCGCCAGAACCTGCTGGAGCAGGCAAAAATCGACCTGAATTTTCAGTCGCCGGAAACCGTCTGCTCCTGGTACACCCGGTGGAGCGACGAGTTTGACGCGGCTGAGCTTGCCACAATGTTCTGGCGCTGGCAGTCGCGGTTCGCGTCGCTGAAAGAACTTGACTGGCTTAGCATGAGCGGCGAGCCGCTGTATGCCGTCATGTACGAAATACCGTTTATCGTCCGGGAGACGCCAGAACATCTCCGTACCGCTGAGCGCTGGCAGGTACCGAATAAACTGAAGTATCAGCAGGAGGCAGAGTGAGAAACAACCCCTGTAAAACGGAGCTGAAGGTCGCACGCAGCCAGCGTAATAAGCTCCGTACCATGTCGGCAAAGCTGAAAGAGATGTGTTGCGAGTGGGACGGACTGAGTGGGTGGCTGGAAACCGAAAGCGAGCAGCTTGCTGAGAGTATAGACAAGCACCTTGAGGCGCTCGAAGACCAGATCCGGGAGTGGTCCGAAGGTACGGATAACCGGGAGGGATATTGAGCATAATCAGCCGCAGGTTCGATAAAAAAGAAACAGGAACCGTGTTCCGGCATGCTGAAAGCGGGAAGATCCTGTACCGTCTCGATGCCCGGCTGGAGCGGGATGACTGGGAAATGTTGCAGGCGTTGATCAGCTTTGTCTATAACGCTGGCGTGGCCGCCGGAAGCGAACAGCGAGCTGCTGATATACGTGAGGCTCTGGGATTTAAGGGACTGAATGACACGGAAAAAAGATGAGGATTTATACAGTCTTCGGACTGTTATTCCTGGGCAGATGATCGACAACGGGATATAATGGCAATGGCGCTTGAGGCTTTTTGTCTCATGACGTTTGGTTGGTTTGTTAGGTGTTGTGAGGCAGAAAGCAGAAAGCCCCGAAGTTAATTCTCATTAACCACGAGGCTTAATCTGTATGCCTAGACAACATCAGATTAGCCGCTTACCTGCCGAAAGGCAAGGAGAAGTAAGCTATGAAACTGCCAAGAAGTACCCTGCTCTGGTGCGTGTTAATAGTGTGTCTCACACTGCTAATATTCACTTACCTGACCCGTAAATCGCTCTGCGAAATACGGTACAGGGATACGAACAGGGAGGTGGCGGCTTTTATGGCCTACGAATCCGGTAAGTAAGCTACCTGAAGGCGGGGGAAACCCCGCCTTTTCAGGGCTTCTGGTGTCGTTCGGTCAGACCACAAGCGCCTTTATGAAGGGGTTGTCAGCCCGCTGGCAGCCCCTTTTTCCCCTTCTGTGCGACCGCAAGTATGAACTATGGAAGGGTAGTACCCCTCCGGGGTACGGGGCAGGGCGGCAGCGCCCGCTCTCTTCCCTTCACGTGTTACATATGTATTACATGTTAATGCTAATGTACGCATCCATTAGCATTAAATTGTGAAGATTATTTTTCCCTGTTCCTTGCTGCACGAATGCCTTCCTGATAATTCTTTTTCACACTTTCGATATCACTGAGTGTGGAGGCCAGGCAGGAATGTGCGGCAAGACGGTAGCGGGCGGCAATTTCATCGAGTATGGCAGGGGTGTTGTCACTGCTGCGGTGCTGGCGACCTTTCTGGCCAAAGATGGCGACTATCATATCCTGACTTCCGGATCTGCCGAACAGGCGTGTACAGAGGCGCTTTACAATCAGCGGCGTTAAATCGAGATCTATGCTGTCAGCTATTTCAAAAATAAAACACAGCATCCGATAGGTTTTATAGCGTTTAACTGCAGCACTAAGACGTGCAGCACGTTGAGGAAATTCCCACGAATCATCGGAATAAAGCTGCAGCTCTGCCTGGTAATCTCTGGCCAGATGTTCGAGGGTGTACTTAAAGTTGCGGAAAAAATAAGCGCGGGACTGTTCAGTCTGGGATTCCTCAGACATTTTATGCACCGTATATTAATGCTAATGGATGCGTACATTAGCATTAATAATTAAAGTATTCAAACCTTCCTCGCCTCGCCGAAGATCTAAATGCGGAAGTGATGGCACAGCTCACTCATGGCCATAACCTGAAAAAAGGGCAGGGCGATGGCCCCCTTCGGCTCCCGGCCAGCGTTGCCGTCCGGTCGTCGAGCCCCACTCCGCCAGGGCAGCCGCTGCGCAGCCGCCAGGCTCCGCCGAACCCCTTCGGGTTTCGGGCCATACGGCTAGGGTCTGATGGCTGAGGTCAAGGGCTGCGGCTTCTCCGGCCGTGCCGTCCGGAACGCCTTCACCGCGCCGGCTGAAGCCGTCGCTTTAATGGCGCCACGCCGTTCCGACGTGTCGGGTGTGTGCATCCTGTTCGCCCGGTGAGGCCATCCCCCGTGTGTCCTCACGCGGAGGGCTGGTCGTAGCACCGTCGGGTCGTCATCCAAGGGGTGAAATGAACTCCGCCAAAACTTTTTGCGAGGGTCCGCAAAAACTTTTGTCTGCGCCCCTTTCCTTCCTCCCTTCGCCGTTGCTCCTTTGCCCTTTGCCGCGAGAGAACTCACCAGGGAGATGGACAACCATCACCACAGGAGAAAACCAGGATGCACACACGAAACGTCAACATCAAAACCGCCGCTCAAGAATCTTCCAGGAAGATAGGGGGAAAAACCGTGTCGTACACGATCCTCGTCGCAGAGCAGAAAAAAAACTCAGCGGAGGAAGCGGACGTTCTGGAGTTCAGTAGCCTTGCTGAGCTGAAAAAGCTTCGCAGACTCTGCCCGGAAACAATGAGCTGTAGTTATTTCTACGCACTCAGCAGCGGCGTGGATAAACAGTTCCGTCATATCCACGTTCTCGAAGCGAACCACTTTAAACAGTTTGCACGACTGATCGAGCGCACAGGTATCAACATTTAAATCCGGTTTCACCCCGTGCGGCAGCCGCCGCACGGAACCTAATCAAACAGGAGCCAGAAAAATGAACGTTAACACACCGACCGCAAAAGCCCGTTCCGGGAATGAGCGCATGTCAGGCTCTGAGCCTAAAACAGCATCTCTCATTGCGATTTATGGCAATGAGGCGAGCTATGCATGGAACGTTCTGGAGGATTTGAAGGCTGCAGGTGCTTCTTATACCCGTAGAAACATTATCGCCGATATGTTCCGCCGTCTGGGCGTTCAGTGATCTGATTGGCGATGTGATCACCTGTTTCTGTCTCGATGCGCCGCTGAATTCAGCGCATTAAAAAAGCAGGGTTGCCCCTGCTTTCTCAACGCCGGGTAGCCGCTGGAACGGTGAACCGGCAATCACAACCAAAGTAAGGAGATTGATCGTGAAATTTGACCCGCAAACTGTAGAACAGGCCGAGGCATTTGTAAATGCCCTCCGTGCCGGAAAACGCGCTCACATGCCTGCGCTGCGCTTCGGACAGTGGCAGCAATTTATGACCACCGTTTACGCTGGTTTGGGTCTGGCTTAACAGGAGACGGCCGCCTGCGGGCGGCCGGTAAGGAGAAACTATGTCACAACTGAGTTTTGAATCCCTGTTCCTGGAAGACAAGGCCGAACCGCCGCCGCGGGCTTCCGCACCTGCCCGGATGCTGTCGCCAGTTGAGGCGCGTAAACAGTTCGCCAGTGTGTTCCGTCAGACTGCGAAAAATCTGCGCCGTTCCGAAGTGTTCTGCGACTTTATCACCCTGGCTGCCAGCGAGCTGGATATGGCGCGTATACGTTCGCCGGAGAACATCGAAAACAGCCGTCGCATCTGCGGGCGGTATCAGCCGGACGATTTAGAAGCCATGAAGCAGCTGTTCTGCCTGTTAGTGGAGGGGCTGGCAGGTGATATTCATGATTTTCTCGGCTCACTGTATATGGAGCAGGAACTGGGCGCGGACGAAATGGGGCAATATTTCTCGCCGTCCTGCATATCCCGCCTGATGGCCGGATTACTCATGCCCGGCGCTCAGGAGACGATAAAGCGTGAGGGGTGGATGACGCTCGATGAGCCTGCCTGTGGCAGCGCCGGTATGGTCATTGCCTTTGCACACTGGATGACTGAAACGGGATATAACCCGTCAGAACAGCTGTATGCCACCTGCACCGATATTGATCCAATGGTGGCTGATATGGCCTTTATCCAACTGGCACTGCTGGGTATTCCCGCGAAAGTCGTGACCGGTAATACGCTGACACTGAAAGCAAACCGCGTGCGTTATACCCCCGTTTATTACTTCAATGACTGGCAGGGACGTCTGGCATTTCGCAGTCGTCTGGATGCTATGAAAAAATTTCTGGTCACCGTGGCCGCCTGACTGACAGAGCGGCAGGGCAGACCTGCCGCAGGGAGAGACAAAAATGACAAGCACCACATTAAACGTTGTTCCGGCTACTGTGCTGGAGACAATGGCTGAACGCCTGAGCGGGCAGCCTGAACCGCTAAAAATCCGCAGCGCAGATGATCACGCCGCGCTGGCTGCAGACCTGCTCTGGAGATTTGCCCGTAAAACTGGGCTGAACAGGGAAAGTGAAAGTGTGCAAACCATCATCACGGATTTTCTGGCCAATCTGCTGCACCTGTGCGAACAGTGCGATCCGGACGGGGCTGGCATCGAGGGATTTTATGCTCTGCTGAATACGGCCATGATGCACTATGAGCAGGAAAACGGGGGTGAAGACGAAGATCCTATTTGATAGGTAATCTGTGCCCCGGTGCATGTCATCGGGGGCAACCGCAAAAACCCTTCCCCTTCGGGGAAGCGGGGAGGGCAAAAGCGCCTCCGGCGCTCCTGCCTTTCCCCGTTGCCGTGCATCTCTTCTTCACGATCGTTTGAACCGGCGTCCTGCTGGTTAACTTTATCAGATGCTTCGTTATGGCCATAACCCGAAAAAAGGGCAGGGCGATGGCCCCCTTCGGCTCCCGGCCAGCGTTGCCGTCCGGTCGTCGAGCCCCACTCCGCCGGGGCAGCCGCTGCGCAGCCGCCAGGCTCCGCCGAACCCCTTCGGGTTTCGGGCCATACGGCTAGGGTCTGATGGCTGAGGTCAAGGGCTGCGGCTTCTCCGGCCGTGCCGTCCGGAACGCCTTCACCGCGCCGGCTGAAGCCGTCGCTTTAATGGCGCCACGCCGTTCCGACGTGTCGGGTGTGTGCATCCTGTTCGCCCGGTGAGGCCATCCCCCGTGTGTCCTCACGCGGAGGGCTGGTCGTAGCACCGTCGGGTCGTCATCCAAGGGGTGAAATGAACTCCGCCAAAACTTTTTGCGAGGGTCCGCAAAAACTTTTGTCTGCGCCCCTTTCCTTCCTCCCTTCGCCGTTGCTCCTTTGCCCTTTGCCGCGAGAGAACTCACCAGGGAGATGGACAACCATCACCACAGGAGAAAACCAGGATGCACACACGAAACGTCAACGTCAAAACCGCCGCTCAAGAATCTACCGGAAGATGTGATTCAGAACTCACTACATCCCAGTTCACGGATCTGTTTTGCTGGGTTCTGACTGCATCGGAAGGGGAGTCACAGCCAGCAATTTTTACGCCGCCAGTGAATGCCACTGAGCTGACATTAATTAATGACGAATGCCCGGATTATATCTCTGTCTGGGTGGTCGCTGGTCGTCCGGTAGCAGTTGAAGTGCCGCTGGATAATTTTTATCGCGTTATTTCTTCATCTCTAACTAAATAATCAGGAGTAAATAATTATGGTCAGTTTCGCAAGCCGCTATCGTATGCCAACGTCAATCCGTAAAGACCGCCCGCTGACGAATGACGAATTACAGCGCATTGTTCCGAGCGCGTTCTCTGAGGAGAAACACGATTCTCGGTCAGAGCGTTATACGTATATCCCAACGATTGTCATTCTCGACCGTTTACGTGATGAAGGTTTTCAGCCGTATTATGCAACACAGTCACGTACACGTGACCAGGATAAACGCGACTTTACAAAGCATATGCTTCGCCTGCGTCGCCATGACCAGATTAACGGAAAGGAAGTACCGGAAATTATTCTGCTGAATAGTCATGATGGTTCAAGTAGCTATAAAATGATCCCAGGTATGTTCCGTCAGGTTTGTAGTAATGGTTTGGTTGCATGGAAGGATTTTGGAGAAATTCGCGTACCACACAAAGGGGATATTGTCGGGCAGGTTATCGAAGGCGCTTACACGGTGCTGGAAACATTTGACGCGGTTGATGAAAATATAGATATGATGAAAAGCATACAGCTTACTTTGCCTGAGCAGCGCCTTTTTGGTGCTACAGCTCTGGAACTTAAGTATGACGGAAAACCAGCGCCAATTACTCCGGAGCAAATTATTAATCCTCGCCGTGTTCTCGATAAAGGACAGGATTTATGGACCACATTTAACGTTGTGCAGGAAAATGTGATCCGTGGGGGGATTCGTGGCAAAACCGAAAAAGGAAAGATGACCAGAACGCGGGAAGTCACTGGAATAGACGGTGATATCAAATTAAATCAGGTTCTCTGGAAAATGGCTGAGGAGTTCGCAAAACTGAAGGCCTGAAAATTGAGCCGCTCGAAAGAGCGGTTTTTTACTGCCCCATGTTTAACGATACCGTTTCTGTCATTTGACTTCTGCGATCCTTTTCAGTAGCTGGTGCGAGACGTTCAGAAAGTAACGTTTTTCTGGCCAGCAATACGCGATATATATTTTTAATCTCCTGAGCATAGGCTTTACGCTTCACGATTAGCCTTTTGCTCGGTCCCGTATTATACATTCCAACGCTGTCCCAGTTTTTTCCGTATGATATGAAGTTGTGCGCCAGAACCCACGCGCCCGTATAGACGCATATACATGGATCATTCAGGAGGCGTTCACGGGTAATATTAAAGTTTTTAAGTTTGCCGTAATGTGAGCTATTCACCTGCATCCCGCACACATCTTCTGTTCCATCCCTGTTTGATCCATTTATTGCTCTTGGTTTAAGTCTGCTCTCTTTAATCGAAATTGACATAAGCAGCAGCGGATCAATTTGATAATCTTTCCCGGCTTGTTCAAAGCACATCTGGGGAGCAGCGCCAGCAGATAGTGAAAGGGTCAGCAATGTTGTAGGCAGTAATGATATTTTCATGATTTGGCCTTTTAACGAAACACACGGACGTAGGTGAGGTGCTTTAAAAAATACCCCGGCGGATCGTTGTAATCAAGTTAATTCACTACAAACGCGCGTGAGCGCTCTGAGGCACGCATTCATTAACCATGTGAAATAACAAAACCAAACCAGATGGTGGTATTAACATGCCGCTTTTTACTAACTTCTTAAAACATCACACCCCACGCAAGACTTCGTCTTGCAGATTTTTCTTTTAATTTCAGACGTATATCTTTGAAAAATTCGCGCGATATTGAAATGTGGTTGTCTAATGTCGTACATACCGACACTACACTATCGTATAATCCGGACACCTGTTAGTGTCAGTACGTATCACATGAATCGTACAATTGTAGATATACCGTAATTACATTGAATTATATATCGCACAGTGTCACACTGTCGCACATAACAGTGCTGGATTGTACTACTGTATAGAACAGAAATTTACAGCAGTATCAGACCATTACCGTCATGCACAGCAACACAGAAATCTACAAACAGGCCATACATAGTGTCGGTTCCGACACTAACTTAAAACAGGTAAGAAATATGGGAAGAGTCGGCATATACCTTAAAGATAAAATTGAACGCGAAGTTCGCGACATTGTTCAACAAGACCTGCAAAACGGCGCTACCGCAGGAGAAGCAAACATGTCAGCTACCTGCAATGAATTAATACGGCTTGGACTGCTCGTTTATAAACGCGACGGAGAAGATGGCAACCAGTTTGATATTGAAGGATATCGGAGAGACCTCATAAGAAAAGCGGCCGGTTCACGCGAAGGCACAGTCCTTATAGCCACACTACTTGCAGAGATGTATTTAAAAATGACAGGTAAAGACGGAGAAGGCAGCCTGGAAGATACACTTGATATGATTATAAGCGGCATAAACACTGCCGAGAACGAGGCGGAATCTAGACACTTCATCAACGAAAAACAATAAGTCTACGAGCCGGAATCTCCGGCTCGCATCGATCACTGGGACAGCACCCCACCCCACGAAAGGTCGCCTTTCTCAACCTCATTAAGTTTTTCTTTTAGAAACACATCAAACTCCATACACAGAACTTTAAGTGCCTGCGCATCCTCGTTTTGGTCAAGCAACCTTTCCGTAAAATAACCGAGCGTATTCATTAAACGAGTGAGCATTTCATCATTTAAACTACGGTTATGTACCTTAGCCATCGTCCTGATTTCATCTGCAAGATTTTCAGGAATACGCATGCTATAGCCGGTTGTCTTTCCGGGAAGCAAAATCCTTTCACCCTCCCTCCATACCCATAACTGCTCCTGTTTTGGAGGGACATCTATTTCTTTCACCGCCTGACTGGATTCATCATCAAGTAATTTCCCAAGCCATTCCTCAAATCTCACCGCCAGTGCAATGAGCCTTTCACCCTCTGCAGTCTTAATAACTGGCTTGCCTGGTTGATAATTTAAAGACAATAAAAGCCTGGCAATAATCTCATCATTCACACTCCTGTTACCAGCCCTGGCACATATTCGCAGTTCCATAAGCAGATTATCCGGAGCACGCAATCGCCACTCCACAGCTTCACCCGGCTGGAACTTACGTGGACGGCCGCGACCCTCCCACATTTTCTCTTTAACTTTCATAGCTATAGATCCCGTAGGCCATTTCCTAACTTACTGGTCAACAAAGCCTACTCACTTACATATTCAGATAAATCCGAATTATTCATTATTAATGTGACATGCGTCACAGTTTTTTTTTTTTTAGGGTCATGGGACAATTACGCCCGCGTAAACAAGCACTTACGCACCTCTTTTTTGTTTACCTCGGAGAAAACAAGCATGAGCACCAAAAGCAATGCCCTTAACGCTGTGAAGGGATGGGCGGTAGCGTCTTTATTCCGCAAGGCCCGCGAAAATTTACAGATGAGAAAGTTCATTAAAAACGGAGGACTGGTTTTAATTTCACTTATGGTCGCGCATCCGGCATTAGCAGCGGGTACTGATTTACTGGCATCACAACAGTCAACAGTAGACAGCACTTTCGGGTCGGGCTCATCCCTGGTTAAGTGGTTCTATATCGCGGAAATCATCATGGGGCTCTTTATTTATATAAAAGCTCGCTCACCGCTCGTATTTGTCGGTATTGTTGCCTGCATCATCTTCACCCGCGTCGCCTTCTCAATCGCGAGCTGATTTATGAGTGGGGAAGAAGATAAATACTACTTCCCGGAAACGCTCAATCAGCAGGAACGCTATTTAGGTTTACCTCTCGATGAAATCCTTATTGTGGCCCCACTTATTGTACTGGGCGTCCTCAATAACATGTCCACGGAGTTATCCATAATAGCGGGCTTGCTATGGGCACTGGTCAGGTATCTAAAAAAAGGGCAGGGGTCCTACTGGCTACTGAATTTCTGTTACTGGCATCTCCCCTCCCTTTTATTCAAAGTCACTTTCCGACAGATACCTGATTCAAGCTTCCGGCACTGGAGAGCGTAATTGCCATGAAGATGAATATAAAAGGAGAGCGCGATAAACAACTCAGGTACACGTTTATTGGACTTTCTTCCTTATTGGTATTTAGCGTGGCGGCAAACGTTCTGTCCGGTTCTCTGGCTTGGTATTTCGCCACCACCCAGAAAACCATCACCACACCCATGACGTTTAACCATCCATTCTCCTCTGATTCTCACAGCGCCGATGCAACCGGCATGACCATGTTCGCCAGTTCCTTTATTTACTGGCGCTTGAACGTGAGTCCGGAAAATATCGATAACAACCAGAAAATGATTCTCGGTTTTGTCCCCTCCGCCAGTCGGGATACCCTGAAAAAAGCTCTGGACGTTGAAGCTGAACGCATCAAAAAGGGTGGAATTACCACCCGCTTTGATACGACCGAAGTCAGAGCCATGAATGAGCCGGGCGTGGTGGAGTTCAGCGGCACGCTGAAGTCCTCCACCACCAACGGAGCCATCACAACCCCCCTGAAGGACCAGAACAAAACCTACCGATTGAAGCTGAGCTACGAGAGTGGAACGATTAACCTCCTTTCCTTCGAAGAGCTCCAGCCGGTCACCACCACTAACTGACAGGACTGCCCATGAAAAAGCGTTTTTCACCGGTAGCTGCTGCTGTGTTAATGGCGACAGGGTTATTCACAGGCGGCCTCCGGGCCGCCTCCGCACCTGCCGCTATCCCGTTTGAGAATGACGCCGCCTTTAATGTCACTCTCAGCAATAACAGCCCCAACAAAGTTGTTATCGAAGGGGAACTGATTACCAGCATCAGCGGGCCTTCCGGCGCGTATGACCAGAGCACCACCGAAGATGGCGCACTGATTCTCTCGCCGCTTGTTGGCCAGAACTACACGATGTTTATCCAGACCGACCGTGGCTCTTCACTGAGCCTGAACGTCAGACCGCAGCCTGGCAACGGACGGACTCTACGCTTCACACCCATGTCACCACCACTGCGTAAGAACGACGACGCTAAAGCATGGGAAGAAGGCCAGACCTACGAGAAAACCCTGGTCACCCTGTCCCGCGCCGTCGTGAATGGCCAGGTTCCGGATGACTATCAGGAATACCCGGTCAGTCGCATGACCGCCTACACACCTGCAACAAGTGTGCGACTCACCCCGGAACGCCAGTTCGTCGGCAACCACCTGCGGGTTGTTCGCTTTCGCATGAACAACCACGGAAGCATCACGCAAAGCCTGCGTGAGCGCGACTTCTGGCGCAAAGGTGTCCGGGCGGTAATGCTCTCGCAGAACCAGCTGTACGCTGGCGGTGAAGGGTATGTCTGGATTGTGTTTTCGGATGAGGGAGTGCCGCGCTCATGAGTCTGAACGAAAATCTGAAAACCCGCCGTAATCAGCTCGCAATTCTGGCAGGACTCCTCGTCGGAGGCGGCGCTGTCGCCGGCGGCGTGATGTGGTATGGACAGCATCAGGAAGCTAAAAAACACCCGGTTCAAAAGACCGCGCCTAACATGGCCGGCGTCGTCACCGCCTCCTTCAGCGAGCAGGTCAATGACTCCGCGCTGACTCAGCAGCAGGCCAAAACCTCTGCGCTCGAGCAGCAGATGTCGGTCCTGTCGCAGCAGGTAGCCCAGAACAAACTCACCACCGAACAGAAGCTGGCCGATAAGGACGCGCAGATTGCGCGCCTGACCGAGCAGCTCGCGAAAGCCCCCGGCAGCAGCCAGACCACGAGCCAGCAGACACCACCTGCCGGCGCGAACGGAACGCCACTTCCCGGTCCGGTTGCTGCCGGCCAGGCCCGACCGCCTGAATACACCGTTACCCCGACTTCCGTACCGGCCGCCACTGGTGCAGTGAACATGGGGCAGGGCGCTGGATTCTATCCGGGAGGCTCCGGCCAGCGCATCACCGGCGGTCTGGCCACCACGTCGTTTAACTACGACAGCCTGAAAAAGAAACCGACGAAGCTGCCATGGATTCCGTCCGGCTCCTTCTCCGACGCCATCATGATTGAGGGGGCAGACGCCAACGCCAGCGTGACCGGCCAGCAGAACACCCGGCCTGTGACATTCCGCCTGCAGGGCAGCATCCAGATGCCAAACAACAAAGAATACAGCGCAGATGGCTGCTTTGTGGTGGGGGAAATCTGGGGCGATATCTCCAGCGAGCGCGGCGAAGTGCGCACAAAATCGATCAGCTGCGTACTGAAGAACGGCAAGCACATCGACATGGCGTTTAACGGCCACGTCAGCTACCAGGGCAAGGGCGGTATTCGCGGCAAGCCGGTTATGCGTAACGGCAAAATCATCGGCTACGCCGGCGCGGCAGGCCTCCTGTCCGGCTTTGGTGAGGGTATCAAGTCTGCTGCCACCCCGGCAGTCGGTCTGGGTGCCACGGCTGATGTCGGTGCCGGCGACGTGTTTAAGCAGGGTTTCGGCGGTGGGGCGAATAAGGCTGCCGACACGCTGAGCCAGTACTGGATTAAGCGCGCCGAGCAGTACCACCCGGTGATTGACATCGGTGCCGGCAACCTCGTCACGGTGGTGTTTCAGGAGGGCTTCCGCCTTGAAACGCTGGAAGACGCCGAAGAGCAGAAAGCGAAGGAAGCAGTACAGGCTGCTGGCAATGCCGCGCAGAACGCCGTTGCGCCTCAACCGGCCTCACAGCAGACCACCTCAACCAGCACCGTGTCGGTTGGCAACATCAACCCGGATGACGTGCTTCGCCAGGCCAGCCAGCTGCGCCTCGGTGACACCATCAACTGAGGGATTGGTTATGCGAAATAAAACGGAAAACGCCGCGTTGTTGAAAAGCATCAGAAGAGACCTGAGAGGCTGGGAAGAAGGGGTACGCAATGAAGCGCTGGATACTCCGCTCAATTCTGTTTCAGCCTGCAGGAATGATAAATAAGTTAAGTACTTTCCCTCTTCATCGTGAGGCTTTAAAGCATGAACCCTGAACAAACGAAGGCATTACAGACCATCAGAAATGATTTTCTGACGTGGGAGCGTGAAGGCAAAACGGATACATCAGATCTGTATTACGGTCTGATGGTGACATGCGCTGGTGCTGTCCTGCTGGTATTCAGCATGATGTTTAATGCTCAGAAGGTTGCATTCGTCTTCGGAATTATCACCATACTGGTCGGACTGGCGATGCTGCTGCTATCAGGGAAGGGAACTGGTAACAGTGCGGAAGATATTCACCTGAAACTCCTCAATTACCGACCCATAAATAAGGAGGCTTACTTGGGCCTGATGAAGGCCGTCGCTTTTACCGGAAAGCTACGACAGCATGACCTTAAGCACTGGCTGAACGAAGAGCTGGCAGCAGTAGAAAAGGAAGGAAAAGAGGAAAACAAACCGGCTTGACCCCTGACATACCCCACTAAGTAAGCGAACACCTTATTCACCTGATTTATCCCCCTAACCGGAGTTACCCCATGAAAAACCTGATGGGCGCTGCACTGCTGTGCAGCGTTTTAACCGGCTGCGCCGGTATGAATGGCGATTTCGACTGCAACAAGACTGCCACCGACCAGTGCCTGACCACCGGTGAAGCCAACAAGTTGGCCGCGCAGGGCAAAAGCCTGAAAGACCTGTCGTCAGAAAAAACAGCAAAAAAGCCTGCGGGTGAATCCCTGCCGGCACTGCGTAACACAGCGCCTGTCGTTAACCCGCAGCGTCCTGTCTCCGTCGCAGCAACCGGAACGCCGGCCGCAAAACCCATTGCTCCGCGTCCGCTGGCCACCGCGCCGGCAGGCTCAGGTTCAGTGGTGACCCCGCAGGTCACGACAAGCCATGTGACCCCGGTAACGCCGGTGAACACGGCAGGCCGCGTACCGGTTCAACGTATTCCGGATGCCACCCAGCGCCTGTGGATTGCCCCCTGGGTGGACACGGACGACAACTTCCATCAGCCCGCCGTAGTTGAGTTTGTGAAAAACAAATCCCACTGGGATGAGAGCTATCGCGTCATCGGGGAGGGCGGCGAATGACCACGCGCAAAACGGTAATAACTCCGGTTGACATGCATGACTGCATGCCCCTGCCGGCGGACTGGTTCAGCAGAACCCGCAAATTCTCATCGGGTCTGACCGTGGCGGCAGAGTCTGCCCGACAGCAGTCACAGAGCAAAGAGGGCAAAGTTGAAGAGTCCCTTCAGAACCTGATGCCGGGAGACAGGTCATGAGCGTAATCGAAAACCTCTTAGGCATGCTGAAAAACGGTAAGGAGACTGACGGTGCCGCCACGGCCCGTAACAACCTCGAACAGACCTGGGACTATCCGTCGCTGGTTGCTTCCCTGCCGTACCGCTACTACGACGACATCAACGAGCTGTTTGTGAATGCAGGTACGGCGGGTTTCATTCTTGAAGCCGCGCCGCTGCCCGGTGCTAATGAGCAGGTAGTGGCCGCTCTGGACGACATGCTCCGTAAGAAGCTGCCCCGCAAGACACCGGTTACGGTCATCCTGACCGCCAGTAAATGCGTGGGTGAGCGTATCGAGCGTGGCGTCAGCGCGGACATGTGGAAAGGTCAGATGTCCGATCACCTCAACAAAATCACCCGCGCCTTCTGGCAACGCTCGGCACTGAAAGGGTTGGCTAACGAGCGTGATTATCCGCTGTTCCTGCGCAACTACCGCATCTTCATTGTGTTTGGAAAGCCAGCGAAGCGCTTTACCCAGCAGGTCATGGACGATCTCGTGCAGATCCGCAACACCATACGCGTGTCACTGAGCGCCGCGCGCATCGATTCCATTAACACCGACGTCAATGCTTTCCTCTCGGTCATGCGTGAAATGATGAATTACCGGCAGGAGCAGGTTATGACTTCCAGCAGTGACTACAACGAGGATGAGCAGTTGAACCGTCAGGTGGTCGATCCGGCCATCGATGTGCGGGTACGCCCCTCTCATATTCGTGTGGAACTGCCAGAAAGCATTGAGCCTGACGGTACCCGGCTGCCAGCTTCAAGCTGCCGGGTGATCAACATGCAGATGAGTAAGAACCCGAAGCGCTTTGCGCTCTGGTCAGGTGCTGACAACCTGCAGAACCTGCGCTTTCCGGACCTCGGCATCCCGTGCCCCTTTATGTTGACCTGGACCACCGAACTGGAAGAGCAGACCAGTAGCCAGAACGAAGCGCTGCGCAAGGACATGGACCTGTCAAAAAAAGCGCAGTCTGCGTATGGCCAACTGTTCCCGGGCACAAAGCGCCAGGCCGATGAATGGCGTCGGACGCGAGAGGAGCTGTCCACCAACGAAGCGGCGCTGTGCCGGACCTACTTCAACCTGACGCTATTCACCCCGGATAACAACAAAGATGCTCAGTCCTGTGAGCTTGCCGCCGTTAACGTGTTCCGTAAGAACGAACTGGAAATGGTGACAGTGCAGTACCAGCAGATGCGTAACTGGCTGGCCGGCTTCCCGTTCGTGATGCAGGAGGGGATGTGGGAGGATCTGAAAATGACCGGGGCCACGCTGCGTGCCAAATCCTGGAACGCTGTCAACCTGATGCCAGTGGTGGCCGAGCGCCAGTTGTCGAATCTGGGGATGCCGTTGCCCACCTACCGCAACCAGGTCGCTTTCTTTGACATGTTCGGGGAGGAGAACGGCAGCACCAACTTCAATATTGCCGTGACGGGAACCTCAGGAGCAGGGAAAACATTCCTGATACAAAGCATTCTCCGCGATGTACTTAACGCCGGAGGGTTTGCCTGGGTTATCGACATGGGGGATGGATATAAGAACTACTGTCATCAGGCAGGTGGCGTCTACCTCGACGGTGCGAAGCTGCGCTTCAACCCGTTCGCCAACGTCCGGGACATCAGGCACTCCGCAGAAGGCATTGTGCGCCTGCTGACGGTGCTGGCAAGTCCCACCGAGCCGCTTGACGGCGTCTGTGAGGCCATCCTGCAGAAAGCGGTCATGGACGCCTGGGAGAGGAAACAGCATGGCGCCCGTATTGATGACGTGCACAACTACCTGACCAGCGAAGAGGTGAATACCTCTTTTGCCGACAAGCCGACGATTATCGCACGTCTGGCCGAGCTGGCCATGTTACTCGAAACTTACTGCACATGGGGACCGGACGGCGAATACTTCAACGCCGACAAGCCGACGCTGGACGGTGAAACCCGCTTTGCGGTGCTGGAGCTGCTGAGTCTGGAGGACAAGCCAAAGCTGCTGTCGTCCATCCTGTTCTCGCTGATTCTGGCGATTCAGGAAAAGATGTACCACAGCCCACGCGACCTGAAAAAGGTCTGCATTATCGACGAAGCCTGGCGCCTGCTCGGCGGCTCCAACCCGCACGCCGCAAGGTTTATCGAAACCGGCTACCGTACCGTGCGCCGTCACCGTGGCTCCTTTATCACCATCACCCAGGGTATTAAGGACTTCAGTGCCAGCAAGGAAGCGGAAGCGGCCTGGAACAACAGCTCCACCAAAATCACCCTGCTGCAGGATGCGAGAGCCTTCAAACAGTATCTGGCGGATAACCCGGACCAGTTCACTGAGATGGAGAAGTACGTCATTAAGGGCTTCCAGCCGGCGCTGCAGACCGGCTACAGCTCCCTGCTTATTAGTGCCGGCGAGTTCAGCTCCTTCCACCGTCTGTTTGTCGACCCGGTGACACGCGCCATGTTCAGCTCGCGCGGCGAGGATTTTGCCTTCATGCAGAACGCGCAGAAAGCGGGCGCAACGGCAGATGAGGCGGCGTACCTGCTGGCCGAGAAGAAGTACGGGGCAGAACTTCGTGAACTTGAAGAATGGGTGAAAGCCGCATGAGTAACGAAAACGAAAAACCGTATGACGGTGACACCGTCCGGGACGGCGTGACAATAGTGGGCCGGCTGACATCCCGCCGGGTAAAAGGTGGCGTACTGGCGATCGCCGCACTGCTGGCCATAACGGGTGTGGCGTATGTCACGGCAAAAGCGGTCACGCCGGACGTGGTGGTGTTCGACATGAAGGGGACGGTCGACCTCTTTATTCAACAGTCTTCGCAAATGAAGCTGGATGAGGCGAAAGCCGGTGTACTGACGGCTCGCTTCAATACCGCGCTGAACGACAGTCTGCGGGACTGGCAGGCAGATAATCAGGCCATCGTGCTGGTGAAACCTGCGGTCATCAGCACGCAGCCGGATATCACGGCTGAAATTCAAGCGGACATCGCCCGCCGGATGCAGGAGGACCTGTGAGAAAACAACTGCAGCTGACCGCTCTGGTGGCGCTGGCACTCTCCGCCAGCGCCGGGGCAAAGGACCTGGGCACATGGGGCAACGTCTTTGAGCCAGCGGAGCAGGACATGCTGGTCTTCATTCAGGACAGGCTGAAGGGCATGGAGCAGTCCGGCGAGCTGGACAGGCTCCGGGAAGAGGCGACGGAGCGGGTGAAAAAGAATGCCGTGCGTCCCGCCCCAGTCGAAGGCCTGACCGCCGCCACGACCTACCGGACCTTCCCGTATGACCCGACCTTTACCGTGAACGAAACCATCACAGACATGCGGGGGAATATCATTGCCCGCAAGGGTGACCAGGTGAATCCGCTGGACAAGGTGACATTCAACCAGGTGCTCTACTTTATCGACGGCGATAACAAGGAGCAGGTGGACTGGACCCGACAGCAGATCGCCGGCCAGACCGGTTACAAAGTCATACTGGTAAACGGCAACATCAAAGAGACCAGCGATGCGCTTGACGAGCGGATCTACTTTGACCAGTCCGCCATCCTGTCCCGTAAGTTTGGTTTTCAGCATATCCCCGTGCGCATCTCCCGCGATGGACGCGTACTGAAGGTGGAAGAAATTCCGATGACAGGAGCAAAGAAATGACGGCAACCACATTAGGTGATCTGTTTCCTGAAATGCGCACGACCGTGCCGGCAGCGAAACAAAAGAAGCTGAGCAACAGAACGACGCGAACCGGCACGGCAGAGCGTCTGAAAACTCTGTATCCCGAAATTGAATCCTGGAACAACGTCTTTGCCACGCAGGCCTGGTTTAACTGGCTGAGCACGAACGGCATGGAGTTTACCGAGCCGGAAGAGCGGGATGAGCGTTTCCCAGAATATCTGGTTGGACTGATGAAGGAAAAGATGCAGGAGATGGGATCATGGCGCTGACGGACTGCTTTATTCAACCCGGCCAACTGCAGGGCCTGATAACCTGCCTGCGCGAAAGTGAAAACCTGACGGGCGTTGCGGTGGTGGCTTGCTTGTTGGCGGTCTGGCTGACAGTCCAGCTTATGGCGCAGAGACGCTGTAAGGCGCAGCAACGGTTAGCTCTGCCAGGGATTCCCGTGGTGCAGCATATGATCCGTTTTGCCGATAAGCAGCATGCTGAAGCAGTTCACAGCTTTGCCAACCGTGAGCTTTACCAGCTGCTACTCACCGAGATGGGAGAGGCGCTGACAGACGCGGGTTATGCAATGACGCGTGATGAAGCAAAGCGGATGACGATCTCAGAGGCAGACCGGCAGATAATCAGCCGCCGGATTTTCCGGGCGCGCCAGTGTTATATCACGCCGAGAGTATCAGAGCAGACGTTGAAAGACAGCGAGGATGCGGCTGTGAACGATGGCTACGCCGGCACCTGGCTCAGCGTGCTCATCCGAGCGAATGAAGCGCAGGGCTGGTATGTCAGCCATAACTTGGGCAAGGGCAGACAATCATGGCAGGACATGGCCTGGCCGGTGAAGCAGGTGGTGATAACGGTGTCGGCCTCTGCGTCCGTCCTTACCCGTGACATAGTCCGCGTCCTGACAGAAGCCTCTTCTATGCTGGAGCAGATGGACGTTCAGGAATGGGATGGCGTAGTCAGGAAGCCAGTGCCGGTCACGACGCCGGGGGTTCAGGCGGAGCTGGTCCGGCAGAGCTGCAGTTCGCCACCGGGTTTTTTCCCGGCACCTGCCGGCCATGACGTGCCTGCCAGTCTTGAAAATCTGACTAAAAAGCCTGCGCACGATGCGAAGCGGGCGGTTAGCGTTTTTGTTCAGGTAACGAAACGAAGAAACACCAGGGACATTGTGAAATGGCTGGTGATGGCCTGTGAACGTCTCGAAGCCGGTGAACTGTACGGGGCTGATTATGATGATGACAACGGATACGCCTTCATTGTCTCCTCTGCGTCCGATCCAGACTGACCCACCGGCGCGGCATTCAGGATGTTCGGTGCTCACTGCGTTGCGCTCCGCCTCAGCCTGAATGCCGCGCCGGTTTTCGATTCACCCCCACAAGGTAACGCCATGAAAAAAGACCCTGAATGCACAAAGGGCCGGAATGTGACCATCTCAGCCGTTCGTCATGACGAAAAATCGGCTCTGCGACTGAATGCCATTCTTGCCGAAAATCCCCTGTATTACCCCTCTATCGTACTGCGGGCCGGTTTGCTGGCCCTTGAAGAACTGAGCAAAGAAGAACGTCTGAGCTTCATCATTAAAGCGGCAGTGAAGACCGAAACACACTAATCCCCCTTCTGCTTTTCGCCCGTCCGCCGGTCCGGTGGTTGCGGCACTCCCGGAGAGAACACCATGAATTTTCCTGAACACATCGGGCCGGTGACAGTCGTCCGTAATCCTGACGGCTTCTGGACCCACCCCCAGTATTTTGAGCCTGAAAACGATGAGGCACGACGCGGCGAATTTGGCGACTGGCTGACCCGTCACAACCTGACCTGCGCCACCTGCTGGATGGAAAGCGACGCGTCCCCGGCCGTGATAGCCGCATGGGAGAAAGGCGGCAGTGATGCCAGCAAGTGGGAGCCGTCCGTACCGGAAGGTGAGGACTGGTTTATCGGTTCGATTCACGACACGGAAGACGGTCCAATTTGTGTCTGGCTTCGGGAGGGACAATGAAGCTTCTCTTCTGGCTTCCCGCCGTGTTACTGGCCCTGCTGCTGCAGGTGCCCCTGATGGCCTTAGCCTCGTCAACCAATGCGGGTGATGGCCGCTGGGTCAACCCCATCTCGGACGTGTGCTGGAAATGTTTGTTCCCAATGTCAGTCGGCAGCGTCAAACTGGCCTCCGGCCCGCAGCCGGACACGACGAACCCGGCCTCACCTATCCAGATTTGCTCCTACGGCGTCCTCTACCGTATGGGGCTGGCAATAGGTTACTGGGAGCCCACAGCGATGACCGACGTGACCCGCGAACCGGGCGTGATGGTGAACATGGGCGGTTTCAAAATCGATCTGGGGCGAACGGGTACCGGTACGGCGGGGCAGAGCGACAGGCCTGCTGCCGGCGCGTTCTACCACGTTCACTGGTACAAGTATCCGCTTATCTCCTGGCTCAGCATCATGACCAGCACCGGCTGCTTCCAGGGTGGCGATATGGACATCGCCTACATGTCTGAGGTCGACCCGCTCTGGAACGACAGTACGCTGTCGATGATGATCAACCCCGAAGCCTCACTCTTCGGCAACCTGATAGCGCAGGCCGCCTGCGCGGCTGATGCCGTTGCCAGCACCGCCGGCGTTCCGCTGTCGCCGCTGTTCTGGTGCGCTGGCAGTCAGGGCAGCATGTACCCCTTCACTGGCTTTACCAGCGGTGAGTTTTCGCCACTGGAATCCTCGTTACTGGTGACGGAGCGTATGGCCTTCAAGCTGCACCGGGAAGGCCTGGTGATGAACACGGTCGGTGCCGACTACGCGGTCTGCTACCAGTATCCGTCACCCATCGTGCCGAAAGAGCGCTGGCGCTATCAGATGGTGAACATGTACCCCGAAACCAACAGCTGCCATGCCTTTGGGGCAAGCACCCAGACATGGGGCACGCCGCATAACTCCCCGCAGTCGAAGAAGAACTTCGGTTACCTGCTCTGGCGCAAACGCAACTGTGTCTATTCGTGAGAGAAGCCCATGAAAAACGTACTCAAATGCGCGCTGCTGGTCAGCGCCCTGATGGTCTGCACCCAGGTGGTTATAGCCAGCGAACAGACCAGCGTCATGGCCAGTGATATGGACTGGATGAAGCAACAGCAACGGTCACTGGAGGATTTTAAGCAGCGACTGCAGGGGAACAGCATGCAACTGCCGGCAGAACAGCAGGCGCTTATCGAAAAACTGCAGGGCGACATTGGTCGCCAGCAGGCCGAACAGCAGGTTGGTGAAAAGCGGACCTTCCCGGCGATGTACTTCGTCAGCCTGGGCCTTCCCCGTGAAGGTCTTCTGCAGATGCTAAAAGACGCGAACCGTTACGGTATCCCGGCAACGCTGCGGGGGCTGGTAAACAACGATTTGCGCCAGACCGCCTCGGCCATGTTTGAGCTGGCCAAAGAGGACAAGAACATCGGGGTGCAAATCGATCCGACGCTCTACACCGAATACCACATTAAAACGATTCCCTCGCTGGTTGTGACCTGCCCGGGTCGCTATGACGTCATTCGCGGCAGTCTCCCACTGAAGGAGGCGCTGGAGAGGGTCGCAAAAGATGGTGACTGTGCGGAGACCGCAAAACGTCTGCTGAAGGAGGCGCAATGAAACAGCTGATTGCAGCGGCAATGCTGCTGCTCCCTTCCGTCGTGATGGCCGATGCCGCAAGCGAGGCCTACAACTCCGGAGCGGCGTTCGGTAAGGGCAACGCCGGACAGGGTACCGGTAGCCTTAGCAATCCAGGGGCGGTGACCGGGTCTATTCCGGGCTACACGGCGAATCCGCCGGAAAGTGACTATTACGGCGGTGTAAGGGGAGGGGATAATGGTTTGGCTGAAAATGGACAAAATGCATTACAGCATAGCAATGCTGGCCAGTCAGTCATTGACTCGGCCAAGACGAACCCTCCACCGACAATAGATCCAAACGCACCCTTTATTACCATAGGTAAGGATGCGGAAAGCTCAGCTGGTAGTGTATTGGATGGAACATCATCGCAATGCACTCAGAGTTCCGTATCGAAAACGACATTCCAGAACTACAGCTGCGACAGAGATGTTGCAGCCATTCAGACCTGTGGAAGAACAGCCAAAATCACTGGCTCTTATCAGGATAACTATAGCTATAAAACCATCACAATTGATTCGGACAACCTGAATGTTAGCTCTCCAACAGTTACGTATGCGATGCCTGCAGGCACAGTGTATAGGGCATCAATGAGTTATACATTCAAAAAGAATTTAGCCTTCAGTAATAGTGCCTGGTTCCTGAATATCACCGCGCTTGGCAAATTAATGACGATGTACGATACATCCGGCTCTTATAGCATGCCGACTGGAAAAACTTTTTCTTCAGGTGAGTTACTCACTATCGCCTTTAACAACAGGGATGACAGCAGCAATAGCGTTCCTTCGGTATGGCGCCTGGGAAAAGACAGCCAAATGTTCCATTTTGTTATATCTATCGTACTACGCACTGGATCACGTATCTGGGTTCCTCAGACAACATGGACTGAAAGTTGCGGTTTTGACAAAAAGAAAGCGCTCTCGAGTGCAGGCAGTACCTGCATCGATCCGGGAGGAACCCGCACTGTTATTGTCGATGGCAAACAGTACAGCCAGACAAACAGCTGCTGGGCATATTCTGATTCCTATGTCACCGCCACATCTTCTGAGGGAAACTGTGGTTCATTGATGAAGAATTCTTCCTGCACACGTTCATCGCAGACATGTACAACGAAAGAATCGGGTGTCTGCACCCACCAGACAGAAACCTGGCAATGTCAGACAACTTATAACTCCAGTGGTCTGGTTTGCGGCGGGGAATATATCTGTCAGACAGGGGACTGTGATGACACGAACGGTGCGGGAAACAGTGGATTCGATACCGCCGTGGCGAAGCTGGCGGGTCTGGCCTCTGCTGCGGATGACGTGAAAAAGCAGCAAGATGGCATCGACGTGCGGGCCTTCACCGGCAGCGTGATGAGCTGCCGCAAGGCGGTGGCCGGGTTCTCCAACTGCTGCAAGGACTCCGGCTGGGGAGCTGATACGGGCCTTGCGTCCTGTAACAGCAATGAAATGGCACTCGGTAAGGCGAAGGCCAAAAAGGTCACCGTGGACGTGGGGGAGCGCTGTGATAAGGAAGTGCTAGGCGTCTGCGTGCAGAAGAGCAGGGTGTACTGTGTGTTCGGTGGCAAGTTGGCTCGCATCATTCAGGAGCAGGGGCGTCGCGACCAACTGCGCGTCGGGTTCGGCAGCGGGAAAAGCCCGGACTGCCGGGGCATCACCATCCCGGAACTGCAGGGCATCGACTTCGACAAAATCAACTTCGCGGACTTCTACGAAGATCTGATGAACAACCAGAAAATACCTGATACCGGGACTCAGGTGAAGCTTATTAAGGATCGTATTGCCGCCCAGGTAAACCAGCAGGGAGGCAAATGATGAAACGCATCCTGACCGCACTTTTCATGGCGGTGCTCAGCCTGTCGGCGGCAGGGGAGGAGATTATCACCCCCGCCGAGCCGTTCACCGGCTGGTTCTGGTATAACGAACCGAAAAAGCCATCCGAGCCAGTGAAGCCCCCACCACCTGAGCAGAGGCCAGTACCGGATTTCAGCAAAATGACGGCGGTAGAGCAGGCAAACATACTGAAAGGCTACATGCAGGAGGCGCTTAACCGCGCGATCCTGAACCCGACACGGGAGAACACGGCGACCTTTTTGCGCTGGCAGAAGTTCTGGACGGACCGAGCCTCGATGTTCAGCCAGTCCTTTGCGGCCGCGCAGTTGAGCCATCCTGACCTGGACTACAACCTTGAGTACCCTCACTACAACAGCATGGCGCCGTTTGTGCAGACCCGTGAACAGCAAAAGCAGCAGGACGCGGTTACGCAGTTGGCACAGCAGTACGGGATGTTCTACTTCTATCGGGGCAGTGACCCGATCGACGTGCAGATGGCGGGGGTGGTGGCGGACTTTGCGAAAACCAACGGTATATCCCTTATTCCGGTCTCGGTGGACGGGCAGATCGCTGCGACGCTGCCGCAGAGCCGGCCGGATACCGGACAGTCACGGTCGATGAATATCCAGCACTTCCCGGCGCTGATGCTGGTCGACCCGAAAAGCCGAAGCTTTCGCGCACTCTCCTACGGCTTTATGACCCAGGACGATCTGTCGAAGCGTTTCCTGAATGTGGCCACTGGCTTTAAACCTAATTCCTGAGTGTCTCTTATGCAAAATACACTTTTAACCCTCATCCGTGATGCAGGGCGGCTTGCCTTTTACTCCCTTGTCATTAGCCCCGCTCTGATGCTGTATTTCCTGGTGATGTTAGCGGCTTCAGATGGTTCACTTTCCCGGCAGTTCCTGACGGCTTATCAAGACCTTACAGAAGGCGCACCTGCCGGTAAGGTGATGTATTGCATGAGTGATAAGGATTGGGGCATTCGCATACCACAACAGGACTCTGGCAAGAAGTTAAAGTCCGTGACAGTACCCCGAGAGCCTGATGTGTTGTGCCAGCGTAGCCCCGTGGACAGCGATTTATGGGCTCGTTCAACGGATTCTATGCTGTGGAACTTATGGATTATGGCTGCGATGTTTGGCTGTGGTTCGTGGTTTATTCTCCGTCGCCTGATCCTTATTGGCCAAAAGCGTATTTCATCCGATAAACATTCGCTTTTGTTTCTGCAGAAAAAGGAAAATTCAAATGAACGTTAGTGTTTTTGCCGGCCTCATCTTCTGGGGCATGATGGCGCTCGTGCTAAGCGAGCTGATGACGCTGTCCGTCAACAACACACAGGCCGGACTGGTCTGGCTGAGCTACGGGCTGTGGGCCACTGCGGCGGTGATGGTTATCCGGGCCGGAATTCAGACCCTGCAGGCACGCCGGGCAAAGCGTAGCGGGGTGAACAGCCATGAAATGTAAGCTGTCTCTGGCCGCGCTGCTGCTTATGCCCGTGCTTGCACAGGCGGGCGTACGCGAGGAGCTGCTGGCACTTGAAGCCGCAAAAACTGGCAACCCCGTGATCCATTCTGCTGACGTTCCCTCTTCAGTGACAGTGCCTCAGGAAAGCCTGATGGCCCTACCGGACGGCCGGCAGGCGAACATGAAGGACTACGCGGTGGTGGTCTTCATGCAGGCCCACTGCCAGTACAGTGCGAAGTTTGACCCGCTGCTGAAGGGCTGGGCCGACCGGCACAATATCCGAGTATATCCCTACACCCTGGACGGCGGTGGCGATAGCGCATTCCCGGTACCGATGATCCCGCGAAAGACGGATCCGAACGCCCCAATAGCCGACGAAATCGTGACCTTCTTTGGCAACGGCCTGCCGATTGCCACCCCGACAGCGTTTATGGTGAACGTGAATACCCTCAGGGCCTACCCGCTGACCCAGGGCGTGATGGAGGTCCCCGCGCTGGAGAGCAGGATGGCCAGCTTGATACAAGCGGATATGGATAATGTCGATCCGAAACTGCTGCCGCCCATGCCGACAAGCTCCCAGTTCACGCCTCAGTAATACAATTGCAATACAAATGAAACGTCGTGCTGATGACGGGGCCGTCACCAGAGGCCACTTCAGACAGCGTCAGTATCCTTCTTCTGACACACCCTTATGTAATACCACCGGACTACAACATGACTACATACTCGTATGCGTTATCGCGTACCGAGCGTGTGTGGCTGCTGTTCAGCGTCACGCTGCTCGCGTCTGCGGCATTCTATGGTTTCCTTGCGGCCCGGATTGTCCGGGCTATGTCCCGACCTGATCTGACTACCTTTCTACAGGATCTGCCGGTGCTGCTCTTCATCTCACTGAGCGCGGGTTTCATGCTTGCTACGGCCGGGCATTACGCTCTGCGCATAGCGCTGAAAGCACATCCCCTTAAGGAGGTCAGGCATGGTTAAGTCACTTTTGGCAGCCGCAACTATTTTCTTGTCGGGGCTGGCCGCGCTGCCGACGCAGGCTGACGTGAATGGCGACCTCAATGGCTTTTTCGGCAGCCTCGGCTATAGCGGCAACGTCTCACAGGCGCAGGCCTGGCAGGGACAGGCAGCGGGTTACTTCTCCGGCGGGTCGGTTTACCTGCGTAACCCGGTCAAAAACGTGCAGCTTATTTCAATGCAGTTACCCTCCCTGAATGCAGGCTGCGGCGGTATTGATTCTTACCTGGGCGCTTTCAGTATGATCAGCGGGGAAGAAATTCAGCGCTTTGTGAAGCAAATCATGAGCAACGCGGCGGGTTATGCCTTCGACCTGGCGCTGCAGACGATGGTCCCGGAGCTGAAGCAGGCGAAGGATTTTCTGCAGAAGCTGGCCAGTGACGTGAACTCCATGAATATGAGCTCCTGTCAGGCCGCGCAAGGCATTATCGGCGGGCTGTGGCCGGTGACGCAGGTGTCTCAGCAGAAAATCTGCCAGGACATTGCCGGTGAGACCAATATGTTTGCCGACTGGGCAGCCTCCCGCCAGGGCTGCACCGTGGGCGGCAAGGGCGACGCGGTGACTGCAAAGGCCAGCGATGCCGAAAAGGACCAGGTGCTGAAGAACAAGAATCTTATCTGGGACACGCTCAGCAAGAACGGCATGCTCTCCGGCGACCGTGCCCTGAAGGAACTGGTGATGAGTACCGTTGGCTCCATCATTTTCAACAAGAACGGGGATGTAACTATCCTGACTCCACTGGTTGATAACCGTGACCTTATCAAGGTGCTGATGCGCGGCGGTACGGCTAAGGTCTACGGTTGCGATGAAGCTTCGCTGTGCCTGGCGCCGGTCGTGACCAACCTGTCGATAACCGAGTCCACGGCCCTGGTCACAAAGGTGAAAAACCTGATGCTCTCGATGCAGAACAAGCTGGTTGATGACAAGCCGCTGACCGATGAAGAGAAGGGCTTTGTGAACACCACGTCGGTGCCGGTGCTGAAATACCTGACCAACGCCCAGAGCATGGGTATGAGCGCCACCTACCTGCTGCAGGTCAGCGACTTCATCGCCCAAGACCTGATGATCCAGTACCTGTCGGAGCTGGTGAAGCAGGCAAGCCTGTCGCTCGCGGGCAAGAACTTCCCGGAAGAAGCTGCGGCGAAACTTCGCGACAACGTTATCCATGCCCAGGGGCTTCTGGCCGACATGAAGCTGCAGTCTGCTGCCGACCAGAACGCACTCGACGGTATTGACCGCAATATGCAGTACCTGCAGCAGCAGGTATCCACCATCGTTTCAGGCTCGTACCAGAGCAACTACCATTGGGGTGATCGCTGATGCTTGAGATATACACGATTTATGGCGGGGGGATGTGGAAGACGGTATTTGACGCTGTTGTCACCCTGATTGGAAGCAATACCTTTAGCACCCTGATGCGCATGGTCGGCATCTTCGCGGTGTTGGCGGTACTGCTAACCTTCATTAAGCAACGTAACCCGATGGTGTTTGTTCAGTGGCTGGCTATTTTTATGCTGATCACCACCGTTCTGCTGGTCCCGAAGCGTTCTGTGCAAATTATAGATATCTCCGATCCGGCGGCGGTGTGGAAAACGGACAACGTGCCGGTGGGCCTCGCGGCCATCGCCTCCTTGTCTACCAGTGTTGGATTTAAGATGTCCACGCTCTACGATACGCTGATGGCCCGGCCGGACTCCGTTACCTACAGCAAAACCGGGATGCTGTTCGGGTCGCAAATTGTGGCGGAGACCAGCGATTTTACCACGCAGAACCCGGAGCTGGCGCAGATGCTGCCTGACTACGTGGAAAACTGTGTGATTGGCGACATTTTGCTGAACCACAAATACACGGTGAACGAGCTGCTCAACTCGACTGACCCACTGAGTCTTATCACTAGTCAGCCGAGTCCGCTACGGGGTATCTTCAAAACGACATCCTCCACTCGCGAGTTCCTGACCTGTCGCGATGCGGCCACGCAAATCCGGTTATTGGCTAACACGGAAGCCAATATCACCAGTGCTACCTTCACCATGCTGACCCGCAAGATTTTCGGTACCCGCGTGAACGGCGCGAGCCTGCTGGCAAATGCCATGAGCGAGAGCTACGGCTATTTCTACGCAGGCGGTATGAGTGCGGCGCAAATAATGAAGAACAACATCACCAACAGCGCGGTGCGTCAGGGCGTGAAGGGGTTTGCGGCGCGGTCGTCGGATACCGCTAACCTGCTTAATCTGGCCACCGAAAATGCATCGACAAAACAGCGTCTCAGTTGGGCGGCTGGTAATGTCCTGGCGACCCGAACGCTGCCCTTTGCACAGTCACTGTTGATGCTGATTCTGGTCTGCCTGTTCCCTCTGATGATTGCGCTGGCAGCCAGCAACCACAGCCTGTTCGGCCTTAATACTCTGAAAATATATGTGGGCGGATTTATCTACTTCCAGATGTGGCCGGTGATGTTCTCCATTCTGAACTACGCCTCAAACTTCTGGCTGCAGACGAAGACGGGCGGAACAGCCCTGGTGCTGGCCAATGCTGACTTGGTGGCGCTGCAACATTCGGATGTGGCCAATCTGGCCGGGTACCTGGCACTGTCCATTCCGGTGCTGGCGTTCTTCCTGACCAAAGGTGCAGCGGCCATCGGTTCGCAAGTGGCAGGTAGCGTGCTCAGTTCTACGGCGTTCGGCTCTGCCGGTGTGGCGGCGACCACGGCCGACGGCAACTGGTCGTTCAACAACATGTCAATGGACAACGTTAACCAGAACAAGCTGGACACCAACCTGGTGCAGCGTCAGGGGCAGCAGACATGGCAGGCGGATAACGGCTCGACGCAGACCATGACCGCAGGTGGGCATACGGTTATCGACGGAGCGGGCGCCATGTCGAACCTGCCGGTGAACATGCGGCTCAGCCAGCTGGCCAGCAGCGGATTCCAGGAGTCTGCCCGTCAGTCGCAGGTTCAAGCGGAGACTGCTCTCGATGGTTACAACCATAGTGTCACCAGTGGCTGGTCGCAGCTCTCTCAGATATCTAATCAGACCGGTACTAGCGACAGCCTGATTAATGGGAGTGAAAACAGTCTGGCCACTAATGCGACACGCGGTGCTAGCATGATGTTGTCTGCCGCTGAAAGCTATGCGAAAGCGAACAACATCTCGACGCAGGAAGCCTATAACAAACTGATGGATATCAGTAATCAGGGCTCTGTATCTGCAGGGGTTAAAACAACTGCTGGAGGTGGTCTCAATTTAGGTGTTGTAAAAGTTGGCGCTGAAGGAAATATTTCAAGCGATTTGCGACATTCGACGGGCAGTTCAAGAGGAATTCAGAACTCAGACACCCATTCGCAAGATATGCGTCATGACCAGAATAGCCAGGCAGTTAATGATTTCCGTCAGGGCATGGATATGGTTAAAAGCAACCGTATCACTGATGGCGCGAATCATACTGAGAATGCTGCAAGCAGCAATGTTCAGCAGCTGGCCGCAACGCTTAATGATGCACAAAGTCAGTATCACCAGTACACCACCAGTTCGACGCAGAGTGATGAATTCAGCCGTATGGCCACAGTAGCGCAGAACCAGAGCGCAAGCCTCGACACAAACTATACGCAGGAATTCGTGGACTGGGCGGCTAATAAATACGGTGATAAGGCTCAGTCCATGTTGACAAGTGCACCGTCGGCGCGCGAAGCGGCGATGGAATTCGTAAATGAGCGTCTCAAACCTGAGATCATGCGTGACTATCAGCAGGGGCGTTCAGACCTTACCAGCGGTAATGAGCACGCAGCATTCAGTGGAGAGCATATTGTTCAACCAGCTCATGCCGGTCAGCAGGTGTCAGGCTTATCTGGTAATAATGGTGCTTATAGCTCGAATGGTGTTGGGAATGTCCACACTTCCGGAACGACTCAGGTTGCTGAACATGGGCAGGATAGAGAAGTTATTCCTGGCCGTTCAGGCATTAATATTGATGGCGAAAAAGTACGTAGCGATGCTATGCAGGAAACATACAAAGAAAATCAGACTAAACTGCATGAACAGTCTGGCCAGGGCTTTGGCCCGCAAAATGACATACAACGGAGAGTTGCGGAACAAAGATCTGCAAACGAGCATAAAATCAACGAATCTGCTGGAGAAATTGACAAAAAAGAATCCACTGTTCAGGCATCCAGTGATATCCTGAAAGGAGAAGATTTAAATGCAACCGGTAAATTCAATATTCAACGAAAAGAAGCCGAGATTGACCAGCAGATGCCAGTTATAGATAGTGCTGAAAAAAGGAAACTCGAAGAGCAGTTGCTGGAATTGAGGAAAAGAACCGGCTAGGAGGATAAATGCTAAAGGCTAAGCTATGTAGAATTTCGTACATTCCTGTTTTTAGTTTATATGCTGTTTTACCACTCTTTCATGATGTAATGCCTAACCATAACGGATATTACAATGAAGATTGGATTGCGTTAGCAGGTATGTACGCGTTAGGTACGTTGATATCCTTGCCTCTGTTTTATCTTCTTAAAAAAGCGGATAAAAGTGGGGTCGGAGTTTCAACCACATCTCTCTTCCTACGCTTGTTTGCATCAATATCAGCTCAGTTAATATGCTTATATTCCCTTTGGGAAAATTCAATTTATCTATATCTGTCGATGTCTGTAGTTATGGTTCTTTCCGCTGTGTTGTTTGCGGCAGGAAGGAAGGGGTTTAACTTATTGAAAGATAAAGATACTGGTAGTATCTATGAAGTACGCGGGAGTAAAGCATATAGACTCTCGGATGCTGAGGCTGCTGGATATCGAACAACTATGTTTGGCAAGGGAGCGGCGTTGGCTGAGTTTTCATCGAGCCAGTATTCAGGGCTTGATTCAAATTCAACAGTTATCCCTGTTAATTTCATTTCGAGTGTCACGGATATCAATCAAGGGATTGCTATAAATCCTTCGTCAGGAATGCCGATGGTTGGTGGCATCTCTGGCCTGGATATACACGGAAACAGTTGGGGAACAAATTTCAACGAGCCTTCAAATACGTATGACCCTGACCGGGGATACTGAGAAAAAGGGGGCGATTGCCCCCTTAATTATTGTAGTAATACAACTCCAACCACCTATCTAAACTAAATTTCCCATCAAATCAGCCGATAACGTCTCTGTTAGCTATATCTCGCTAACGGGGACGTTTTTCTATGTACAGGATGAATTCATGAAATTAAAACAATTAGCTGTAGTTGGTTTAGTCGCATCTACTTTGGTCCTTTCTGGTTGTGGGGCCATGTCTACGGCCGTCAAAAAGCGGAATCTCGAAGTCAAAACCCAGATGAGTGAAACTATTTGGCTGGAGCCGTCTTCAGAACGCACCGTATATCTGCAAATCCGCAATACTTCAGACCAGGATATGTCCGGCCTGCAGTCCGAAATTACCAAAGCAATTACGGCCAAAGGCTACCGTGTGACGAACTCTCCGGATGATGCCTATTACTGGGTGCAGGCGAATGTGCTGAAGGCGCAAAAGATGGACCTGCGAGAATCCCAGGGCTTCCTTCAGACGGGTTATGAAGGTGCCGCAATGGGGGCCGCCCTCGGCGCTGGAATCACGGCCTACAACTCAACCTCAGCGGGCGCTACCCTGGGTGTGGGTCTGGCCACCGGCCTGATTGGTATGGCTGCAGATGCAATGGTTGAAGACGTGAACTACACGATGGTGACCGATCTGCAAATTTCCGAGCGCAGCAAGGCGGCCGTCACGACTGACAATATCGCTGCCCTGAAGCAGGGGACCTCAGGTGTCAAGCTGCAGACCAGCTCAGAACAGGGTAACCGCGCCAAATACCAGACCCGTGTGGTATCCAATGCCAACAAGGTAAACCTCAAGTTCGAAGAGGCGAAACCTGTCCTGGAAGCTCAGCTGGCTAAATCTATCGCCGGAATCATGTAATACCCGGCGGCTGTGGTGCCCGTCACGGCCGTCGTCCCTCTCAGACTGATATTCACCATGCTCCTTCCTGGCAGGGTGCGTCAGTGCTTTCTGTCAGTCTCCTGAAATTTCGCTTCCTCGCAGGACTGCACTTAGTGCAGTCCTGCCTGCGGCGAGCGCTGTATTATTAACAACCAAAGGTCAATTATTATGAAACCACATATCACACGGACTACTTTGTCCGCTATGGCTTATGCCGCAATCACACTGGCCTCGACAATCCTGCTCCTGGAAATGTACGGCCCTGACATTATTAAGTATCAATTGTCACATTCAATGTTCTTCTCGTACCTGAATGCGTTGAAATACAGTGGGTTTTCCCAATGGGATGCACTTCTCCCGCTTACAACCTTCATGATCTGCCTCACAGGAGGTCTGTTCTGCGCCTGGTTCTGTGGGTTTCTTCTTAAAACTAGTGACGCAGTCTTATACGCGCTGCGCTGTCTTACTGGCAAAGTATGATTGAGCCAGCTTGAATAAGCCGGAAGTTTTCCTACTTGTAGCCCTACCTTTTACAAAACCATTTTCAACTTTTCCTTTCTGATAACTCCATCACCGTAGCGGTGATGCGATAACGGCCGGACAAAATTCTATGAGCTTCGCAGGAAAAAATCTCACCCAGGGCGGGCAGATGACCGCCTACCGCTGGCGCATGTTCATTCAGGTAAACAACTGGATAGGATTCTGGATCTTCATCCTGTTCGCCGTGTTGACTACCGCCATTTTTCTCTGGCGCATTCCTCAGGAAGCCCTTGATAACGGCTTCCTATGGTGGTTCGCCAGCCTAAACAGCAGTTTTATAGAGCTGATGCCAGCAACAGGTACTCCAAAAATCTACGACGTCCACTACTGGTATGCGCCAACCGCAACAATGATGGTGCTCAAAATGACCCTGCCGCAGATATACGCTGATGCGTACATGCAGGCAATGGGCAACCTTTGCCTGAGTGAGTTGCAGTGGGCGGCTAGTGCCAGCGGGTTGTTCAGTATGGTGGTGTTTATTGCCATTACCTGGTTTATCGCTGATATCGGTCGGAAGGAGAGTGAAGACGAATACATTTCCGGCATGCAACTGACCGACAAGCCAGCGGAAGTGAATAAGCTGCTGCGGAAAAACGATGAGATCTCCGACCTGCGTGTTGGCGATCTGCATATGGTCAGGATGGCGGAGGTACTTAACTTTCTGATGCACGGCACTATCGGGGTAGGGAAGTCGACGCTTATACGCTGGCTACTCGACTACATACGCAAGCGTGGTGATCGAGCCATCATCTACGACTCCGGCTGTACCTTTACCGAAACCCACTACAATCCGTCTACCGATTTCATCCTTAACGCACACGACGAGCGCTGCGCCAACTGGCAGATGTGGGGGGAGTGCGTCGACGCGGTCGATTACGACAACCTTGCCGCCAGCCTCATCCCGGTTGAAGGGGATTCCGACCCGTTCTGGGTATCCAGCTCGCGTACCATTTATGCCGACCTAGCAATTCGTATGTCGACCGATCCGGAACGCAGCATTGAGAAGTTCCTCAAAACCTTGCTGTCCCTCAGCATGAAAAATCTGCGCGACTATCTGGCCAACACGCCCTCAGCCAACCTGGTTGAGGAGAAGATCGAGAAAACGGCAATTTCCATTCGCTCTGTGGTGACCAACTACGCCAAAGCCCTCCGCTATCTGCAGGGGCTGGATAACGGAACGAAGCCACAGTTTACCATCCGGGAGTGGATGACGCAGGAACGCTATGACAGCAGTTGGCTGTTCATTTCAACCCAGGCCCGTCACCGCAAGAGTGTACGCCCGTTGATCTCGCTGTGGGTATCTCTGGCCACGCTGATGCTGCAGAGCATGGGTGAGAACAGCGACCGTCGTGTATGGTTCATTATCGATGAAGCACCCAGCCTGCAGCGTATCCCGGAGCTGGCAGAGACGCTGGCAGAAGGGCGCAAGTTTGGCGGCTGTTTCGTGCTGGGGATGCAGAACATGGCGCAGCTGGTTCATGTCTACGGTCGCGAACTGGCCAAAAGTATTTTCGACCTGATGAACACCCGTATGTACGGACGTTCGCCGAGCGCCGAGATGGCCAAAGTGGTGGAAGAGGAGCTGGGCAACCAACGTAAGCGCAAAATTCGTGAGCAGAACAGCTATGGTCTGGACCAGGTGCGTGACGGTGTGTCACTCGGCAAGGACGAGGTGAATAACCCTATTGTCGACTACGAGCAAATCATGCGTCTGCCAAACCTCAATTTTTATGTGCGCCTCCCGGGTGAGTATCCGGTCATCCGTCTGAAGCTTAAATATCGCGCACCGAAGAAGCGTCAGGCTGGCCTGATAGAGCGCAACATCCGCGATGCGCTCAGTCCGGAGCTAGAGAAAGTTATTCAGGAGAATGAGCGTGCAGCGGCAGCAGCAGGACTGACCTTCCCGACCGGTGACGAAGTGATGGAGAAGGGTAACGAGACATCTTCTGCAACTGACGGTACTACTCCGGTTTCTTCATCAGGGAGGCCCAGTTCGCCGGCAACATCAGCTGTCGAAAAGGTGGCTCGTACTCCAGTGGAAACATATAAACCGTCGCGCAATGCATCGCCTGAGCTGAAGCCGGTACCAGCCAGGGAGCCAGTCACATCGCGAATAGAGCCAGTCGTGACTGAAAATCACTGCCCGATGACAGACCCTGCCACCGTAGACAAAAAAGACAACTTCGTTTCACTTCGGTCTTTTCCTGCTTCAGTCAATCTTCAAAGAGATACCGCGTCCCTTAATCCGGAAATTCCTGCAGCGCTGCAAAAAATCAGGAGTAGAACCCAGATGGAGGAAACCGCTGAACCACCTGCAGCCGGCGCACTGGGGATGTTGAAACGGCGGCTCAACACCGGAGCCAACTCAGGTGGTGAAGAAGATCAGACCAGCGACAGTGCGGGCGAATCAATGAACCTGGACATGAAGGTGACTGTACTGCCTGACGGCGGCCTGAGTCTGACGGCGGCCGGGAAGTCCGAGGTACCGCAAGCTCCGGATGAGGTACACCGGACTTCCCGGCAGATGGCGAAGGAAGAAGAGAACATTTTACTTCACCGCCAGGCAGACGACCCGGGTTACGACGAAAACGACCAACACTATTACGACAGAGAGCCAGAACTATGATGTCAGTCGCCCCAGTAGCGTCAGCCGGCGAGGCTGCAGGCTACTACAGCAATTCCGATAACTACTATTTTCTGGGCAGCCTGCAGAGCCTGTGGATGGGGGAAGGTGCAAAAGAGCTGGGTCTTGAGGGAAATGTCCGTGCCGATGATTTGACGGCCGTGCTCGAGGGTCGCCTGCCGGACGGCTCAAGGCTGGGCAAGGAGGTTAATGGCCAGCACGTCCACCGCCCCGGCCATGACCTTACGTTCTCAGCGCCCAAAAGCGTCTCAATACTGGCCTTAATCGGTAACGATAAAGAAATGGTGGAAGCGCATAACCATGCCGTCCGCGTGGCGGCCGGCTATGTGGAGAAGCTCATCTCGGCCCGCGACACGAACGACGGCGTCACGTCCATCGTACACACCGGCAAGATGGTGGCAGCCGCCTACACGCATGATACTTCGCGCAATCTTGACCCGCAGTTGCACACCCATCTGCTGATTGCCAACATGACAGAGTATGCGGGCAAATGGAAAGCCCTGGCCACAGACTATATTCATAATGCCGGCTTTATCGAGACCGTCATGAAGCACCAGGTCACGCTCGGGAAAATCTATCGCAGCGCGCTGCGCGAGCGGGTTGAGGCGCTCGGCCATGAAGTGGAGGAAGTTGGCAAGCATGGCATGTGGGAGATCAGGGGCGTTCCAGAAGAAGTCAGGGACGAATATTCCTCACGGGGCCGGGAAATTCAGGGGGCCGTGGGGGCTGAGGCCACACTGCGCAGCCGGGATGTGGCCGCGAAAGACACCCGCAGGGCGAAAGTCGACCCTTCGCGTATGCGCCTGATGGAGCGCTGGCTGGGACAAATGAAGGAAAAGGGATTTGACCTGAAAGCGTATCAGGAGAGCGTAGTGCCGCGTGATCCAGGTCTTCGTGAGACACCGCCTCAGTCGGAGCGAGACCATCAGGCGACACCGGTTCGTACCGAGCCTGAACAGGCTTCTCCGCAGGCGCAGTCCCGGACAGAAAAGAATGTCGACACACCTGCACAACCCGCAGAACGGGAGAACCTGTCCCGTCAGCCTGTAGCACAGCAGACTGATACGCTGAGTCAGCCAGCTCAGACCGGACCCGGAAAAACACCGGCGACCATGAACTTTCCCGCAGCGCAGCCGGACACTGAAATACCCCGCCCTGAACTGGCTGAGGCAGTACGTCTGGCCATCTCGCAGTTAAGTGACAGTAAAACACGCTTCACATTTGGCGATCTGATGCTGACCACGGCTGAATTGAGCGAACGGCTGCCTGAGATTCAGGATATTCGTGTGGCTATCGATGCGGCTCTGAGGGACGGCATGATTGTGCCGCTGGACAGTGAGAAAGGGGTGTTCACCTCCCGTATTCACCTGCTGGATGAACTCTCGATCCAGGCGCTGAGTCAGGATCATCTCAAATCCACCAAAGTCGTCAGTTTCACCCGTCCGGCGCAGTACGCGTCGGCGGCACTGGAAGTTGTGGAGAAAGACGCCCTGGTTCTGATGAATGCCCCGTCAGGTGTGGTGGGCATCCGTGACCTGACCGAGCAACTGGCCGGTATTTCCAGCGCGAATGGTCGTGACGTGCTGGTGCTAGCCAGCTCTGCCGAGCGCGCCATTTCGCTGGCTAAATCCGATGATCTGCGGGAGCGGATTATCAGCCGTCAGCACGTTCTGAGCGGTGATTTCCACCTGAAACCCCAGAGCACGCTGATAATCGAAGGGGCAGAGCGTCTGGGATTAAAGGAGACATTGGTTCTGCTGGGCGAAGCGCGTGCACAGGATGCACAGCTGGTCTTTCTCGACAGCGCCGGGCGTCAGGCGAACGGTAATGCCATGTCCGTGCTGGAGTCTGCGGGGGTTCCCCGCTCCCGTCGTACAGAGCCGGCACCCGGGCTTGAGGCTGAAGTGGTCAGTATTCCTAACAAACGCGACCGCTACGAGGCGCTGGCCAACAGGTTCGCAGAGCTGAGCGGAGGCAATGAAAACGTCACCGCCGTCGTGGTTGGCAGGCGTGAACAGGCACAGATGACGGGTCTGGTGCGTGAGGCGCTGCAGAACTCAGGGCAGTTGGGGCGTGACGGCGTGGAGATAGAGGCACGGCAGCCGGTCTGGCTCGACAGCAAAACTCGCCGCATGCCCGGTTCATACCGTCCCGGCATGGTGCTTGAAGATCGCACGGATGCAAAAGCGCGTAAGTCGTATGTGATTGATCGGGTGCACGAGGACACGCGAGTACTCTCGCTAATTGATGGTGACGGCGTGCTGGCCAGGATGAAAATCGGGGATATCAGTGCAGACTGGCGTCTCTTCAGCCGTGAAACCCTCAGTGTGGCCACCGGCGAAAAACTGCTGGCCGTGGCGGGGGACCGCGAACACAGTCTGAAGGCCAAAGATCGTCTTGAGGTGACAGGGATAAGTGAAAAGGGAATTGAGGTGAAGCGGGGGAAAGACACCCTTACACTACCAAAAGACCAGCCGCTCTATCTGTCACATGCTTACGTGACTGCTCCGGGCGGACGGGATAACGACACCGGCGTGGTGCTGGCAGCGCTTAACAGCCGCGACATATCGTCCCAGACCATGAACTCGCTGGCACAGAGTGGCCACCGGGCGGAAGTGTTCACCGCCGAAGTGCAGGACCGTGCTGAAGCCCGTCTGCAGCGCATGAAGACAAATACATCGCCCGTGCAGTTGGTCAGGAACCTGAGTGGCCACCAGGACGTCAGTAAGGCGGTTGGTTCACTGCATGACAGCGTCCGGACGGACGCGGGACTGGCCGTCTGGCGAGCAATCAACGATCAGCGCACCGTGGTGATCAGCGAACTTAAGCTGGCGACGGAAGCGCAAAAATATCATCCCGACCTTGAGGCCATCGGGAATGAAATCGGGCTGATGGTAAAAAACGGCGAGCTACTGTCCGTGTCTGCAGGTGGAGAACCGGTGCTGGTCTCCCGGGCCACCTGGGAGATGGAGAAAGCCATTCTACGCGTGGTGGAGGAAGGAAAAGGCACGCAGCAGCCGTTGCTGGAACAGGTACCAGAGGCCGTGCTGAACGGCATGACCGATGGCCAGAAAAAATCGACCACCCTGGTACTGGGTACCACGGACCAGTTTATCGGGATTCAGGGCTATGCCGGCGTGGGGAAAACCACGCAGTTGAAGGCGGTGATATCTGCACTGGAGACCTTACCGGCGGACGTTCGCCCAGTTATGACGGGGCTAGCTCCGACCCACCAAGCGGTAAAAGAGATGAGCGACGTCGGTGTCCAGGCGCAGACTATCAAATCCTTTATCGTTGAGCATGACCAGGCGACGGCAGCAGGAGGGAAGCCCGACTATAAAGGGCAGGTGTTTCTTATCGATGAGTCCTCAATGGCGGGCAACCAGGATACGGCGGCACTGTTCCAGGCCATTGCCAGCGGCGGCGGTCGCGCAGTCTCGATGGGGGATATCGACCAGTTTGAATCAGTCGACGTGGGCGCACCGTTTAAGCTGATGCAGGAGCGCAGCCCGATGGATGTGGCCATCATGAAGCAAATCGTCCGCCAGAAGGACCTGCAGTTGCGCGGTGCCGTTCACGACATCATTGATAACCGGATCGATGCAGCCCTGCAGCGCATTGAAACCCAGCCGGCTGACCGTGTGGCACGTAGCGCTGCAGCCACGCTCCCCGTGAGTGCCATTCAAGAAACGGAGACGCCCGTAAACGACATCGTGGCTGACTGGACGGACCGGACACCGGAGGCACGGTCCCGTACGCTAATCATTGCGCAACTGAACGCCGACCGTAAGGCGATAAATGCCGGCATTCATGCCGCGCTTACTGCACGGGGAGAACTGGGGGAGAAAGCCATTAAGGTGCCTGTGCTCGATAAAATCACCCATACCCGCCATGAGTTCAACAAAACAGAGGCGTGGCAGCCGGGAATGGTGGTTAAACGCGGTGACCGCTACCAGGATGTGCTGGCCGTTGACCGTAACGGCAGAACGGTGACAGTACGTGATGAAGAGGGGAAGATTGGCCTGTATTCCCCTAAGGAATTGATCACCGGCGACGTGCAGCTGTTTCGCCGCAGCGAAATGGAAGTCCGCACCGGCGATCAGCTTAAGTTCACGGCGACAGATCGCGAACAGGGTCAGATGGCCAACCAGCGCTATACGGTGGAGTCAGTAAGCGAGGCGGGGAATATCCGTCTGAAGGGGGAGAACGGTCGCGTCATCATCAATCCTGAGAACGTCCGGGCGCAGCAGCATATCGACTACGGCTGGGCCGTCACCGGGTACGGTGCTCAGGGTGCCAGTAGCGATTATGTCATTGCGCTTGAGGGCACGGAAGGTGGGCGTAAGGCGCTCGCTTCACGTCGCGCCTTCTACATTTCAACCTCACGTGTGAAGGAGCACGTCCAGATTTACACCGACGGGAAAGCGGACTGGGTTAAGGCGATAAAAGCGCCGGAACGTGATATCAAAACGGCGCACGATGCGCTGGCCCCCGAAACGCAGCGTAAACAGGCGAAAGCCATCTGGGCAATGGGGCAGCCGGTGAATAAAACGGCCATCGGCCGTGCCTGGGTGCGCCATCAGGGCATGCAGGACGCGTCACTGACGGCAAAAATCATACCGGCCACCCGGCGCTTTCCCGAACCGGCGATGGCACTGCCGATGTATGACAACAATGGCAGGAGTGCGGGGCTGGCCCTGGTCTCCCTGGTCTCAAGTCCGGAAGGACGGATGACGCAGGGGGAAACCCGAATGATCATGACAGAACGTGCCCGTGGCGCGGTGTTGCAGCGGAGCAAGTCCGGTAACACGATTGTGGCCAGCGACCTGACGGCCGCGCTCGATGCTGTACGAAATCACCCAAAAGATGGCGTAGTCTGGCAGACCGGCGATGAACCGCCCTCAGCATGGTTGCTTAAGGTGAGCGGTGGGTCAAAACAGGATGTGTCACCGGGTATTGTCTCCGCGCTGACGGACGAGCAGAGCGTACAGCAGCTGCGTGAGCAAATGCTGGCAGACCAGGTTCGCAATGAAGAAGCCGGGCGGAGCAGGCCGCCGGAGTCGTTGCTGGCGGAAGTTCCGCAGGAAGAGGTGATCAGACTGAAACCGGAAGAGATTAACCCGCGTAAACCGGAACCACTCAACCCGGCTGCTGATGTGATCGCTAAGGTAAGAGGTGAAGAACACACCGATGGACAGGAAATAAAAGCCGCTGCAGAAGTCAGGAGTGTGCTGGCAGGTGCTGATAAAACATCCGGTGAACTGTCGCGGGCATCGCGTGTGATTGCAGACCTGGCAAATACTGAACGCGACATGCTCAGGGCGGCAGAAAATACTGAACGCGGCCGCATGCCGGAGCGTGAAGAGCAGACCCTTACCCGTACCATTCAGAAAGAACGTTAATTCCCCTTATAACCATGAGAATCAGGCAATGAAAGCAAACAAATTAGCAGCATTAATAGTTACAACATTCATTAGTTTTAGTTCAACATCACACGCTTCAGCACCTCAGCCTATATTCAGCCCGGAGCAGGAGGCACGTATCGGCGAAATCGCTGCAGACTATCTGGTGTCCCACCCGGAGATTCTGGTGACGGTCAGTAATAAGCTGCAGGAACAGCAGCAGATCCGTAAGCAGAAGATGTTTGCACTCAGCGTCATGGAGAATCAGTCGGGCCTTCTGCATGATCCGGATACACCGGCTTTTGGGCCTGAAAATGCGAAGGTCGCAGTGATTGAATTCTTTGATTACCAGTGCGTGTTCTGCAGCCGCTTCGCACCAGAGCTGGAAAAGGTTATGAAAGCGCAGCCGGACGTCAGATACGTCTTCAAGGAGTGGCCAATATTTAGCGGGCGCTGGGAAGCTTCACTTCAGGCGGCTCAACAGGGGCTGACAGTCTGGAAAAAGAAAGGGCCGCAGGCCTATGTGACTTACCACAATGCTGTCTACGCAACCGGCCACAATGAGGGCAAACTCACGACGGAAGACATACGGGAGGCAGCGTCAAAAGCCGGACTGACAACGCCAGCGCCGGGCGATAATACCGCGTTCCTTGAGAAAAACAGCAATCTGGCGGAGGCGCTGGGACTCACCGGAACGCCGGGCATTATCGTGATGCCCGTAACCGGAGCCACACCGGATACCATTACTGTCTTTCCGGAAGCCGTTACTGCTGACAGGCTTCAGGCCGCAATCCGGAAAGCCACCCGGGAGCAATGATCCTCAGTCCGAGGAATGTCTCCCGCCAGAGACTGTTCTTCATGTTCCGCGCGTAAATGCCATCTTTCCATTCCGTTCTCCTGCGCTTCCTCGATCAGGCCTGCTGGCCTGATACTGCGGCGAGCGCTCCCGGTTAAAGTCCTTTATGGACAATTAGCATGCAAACTATGAACGGTTATCTGGTCTAACATCTGGAAAAATCGATAACGAACGGGTAGTATTCGGATCGTCAGCGATCGTCTTGTGGTGGGACAGATTGTTGATTCAGATTACTTTTGTGACCTAACTCAAACTGATAGTTTGACTGCTTTGTGGTGAGGCAGGCGGGTGGCAGAAGATGGATTTACGGAAGAAATGCGGACTTCCGAAAAAAAACAGGGACAGGACGTGTCCAGTAAAACGTTCAGGAGCAGGTGACGGGATTTCCCGGAGCCTGAATGCACAAACCCCCCGAAATCTGTCATCAACTTGGCGGAAGAGTCAGATATCAGGGGGTCCAAAAGCAGGCGCGTTGCCTGTGAAGGATTATAACGCATGCACCATAGAAAACAACACCCGGCCGCCATAAGTACAGGCCGTC
>NZ_AP024588.1 GCF_018323885.1 Citrobacter amalonaticus
AATGGCGCCCCCTACAGGATTCGAACCTGTGACCGACGGCTTAGAAGTTCCTAGGACTATCTAAGATAACAGTAACTTACCCCATCACCACGGCGCTCACACGTCCCACCTTCTAAAAACATGCAAAGCCTTGCAAACCGATGCAAAGCTTTGTGTGTCCCATTCTTGTCTCACATCACCGGACAATCATCAAACTCACCTGAGCGAGCATCGTTGATGATGTAGGTGATCACCCCAAACACAGGCGATGAAACATTGTAGTCTCCAGTCTGCCCAGGTATCTCTTCACGCTTGCCGTTCTCCAGATTCACCAGGTGAGGTTTTGGGTGAATACGGTAACGCTTTATCCTTAACTCATTCTCTATGTTGCAGACGAGAAGAGAGCCATCACATGGCGTAAGTGAGCTATCCACGACCAGCAGTGCACCGTTCTGGATGCCTTCTCGCCAGTATGTCTGTCCCGCTCTCATGAAGTATGTGGATGCTGGATGTTCAATAAATTTTTCGTCAAGCGAAATGCTTCGCTCTACGTAATCAGTAGCAGGTGATGGAAATCCCATGTCATAGCCCTCCATTCGGGTTATAGAGCATGAACAAACGCTCCTCACCTTCTGTAGGTGAAATATCCTTGAACGTGCTAACGCTGGACTCTATCCAGGCATTTGCATCCCGTAAAGAGAAATCCCAGTTAACCTTCTTCAGTTCCCGCACAAAATCAACGGTTCGTAGTGTCCTGCGTCCGCTTGGCTCAACAACTACAGCAGATCGGAATGCGGACTCAATGTCATAACGACGCGGCATAAATCACCTCACCAAATACTGTTTATTTATACAGTACACATGACTGAGAAACTGATCAACACTGTTCAATGCATAATTGCCAACTACATATCTGCTTCACATCTAAGCCTTTAAAGATATTAAGTTTATTTTTTTGTAAATTTAAGCTTTAGCGGTTTAATTAGCACATCACTAATGCCAAAAATTAATTTGGTATCAAAAAAGCGCTGTTATTGCGTGTAACACTGCGACAACATTAAACTCTAATCTAAAACAATGATAAGAGCGACTAGTGCACCTCTCATTAATATTTACTAATGAGCACCAATAATTAATTTATTTTAAGTTTTCTATAGTACAGATAGGCATATAAAAAGGCAAGACCACCATTAATAAGTTTATCTTGCCAAGTGTAAAAGTAATTACATAAACTAATTAGTTTTCTGTTGTGCAAGACTTTTTTCTATCTTGCTACGTTTGAACACTACATTAGTTAATAACTTAATTGCAGGCTTCTCAAAGTAAATACTAAAGATTATTGACGTTATCAAAGCAAAGCTTATCATACCCATATAAAGAACAATTGTTTCTGTGTATGTGGTTAATTTATAGTCTACATATCTCAAAAATGTAGAGAGTACAATAAACGAAATTGTATGAATTAAATAAACAGAATACGATGCGTCACCAAGCTTCATTAGCATTTTGTGAATAATTGTTTTTTCAGAGAAAGATATATTCATCGCTCCGAGTACGCATAAAAGTGATGGCACTCCTACATATATAATGCGTTCATCGCCTATGCCCCATTCATTTGTCCCAACAATTAAAAATAGTCCAACAATAAGGCATAACACAGATAGCTTTATATTTTGGAAAATCTTTTTCTGATACGCATAACCACATATCATGCCGAAAATAAACTCAAGATGTATTGGGCTAAAAATTAATCTTTGTATAAAATTCAGACTACCCCAATTATAAAATAAGAATGTGTAAGCGCAAAACAGGATTCCAGTAGCAACCCTTCCATATTTACCAAAAATACAGCACATTAATGCCAGAGACATATAGAAATAAACTTCAAAATTTAGAGTCCAACTTATTGCATAAATGGTCTCTGCCTTCCCTGCTTCAGATGGATAAAACAAAAACATAGCACTTGTTAAAAACTTCCTGAATGCATCCTCAGGCATCTTGCCGGTTACCATTAAGGCTATAGCATATAGTACCAGAGACATCCAGAATGCTGGAGCTACACGAATCAATCTTTTGATTATAAAATCACCGATTCCACGATCACTTCTCATGCACTTTCCGATAGTCATGTACATAACCATCCCAGAAATGACGAAGAATATATCGACTCCGTACTTACCGAACTGTACGAACCCCTGATCAGGGAGAATAAATCGCGTAGATGGCACGAAGTGGTTTACCGCTACTTTGGCGTGAATGAGCACTACCATCAAGGCCGCGATGCCTCGTAAATACTGAAGCCCGAAAATCATGAGGTTCTCCTAAAATGACATCCATATCATTTTAGCGATTAAACCGCGATGGTAAAGATAAACATTACAGCTATTCAACAGTAATGCGGAGTGTTTAGTACGTAACAAACGTTCCTGGAGACCCAGAGGCAGTGCATCGCAACCTGAATGGCGCCGTAGTTGCATTAATCAATACAAAATCATCACCCTTTCTCCAATAACCACCCGTTGGCGTACCTTGAATCCCGTTTTGATTATAACCTACGTTGTACGTCATTTCTCTCAAGTAGGGTCCAAGGTTTGTTTGCCAGGTACCTGTTTCTACCCACACATTACTGTGCCGGAGTGATCTCCCCTGAAATGCAGCATTTGGTTGAGGGGTTACACCATCAACCATTAGACCAATAAATTTCAGAGATCGCAGATAGCTAGGCGCTGAAGGTGAAACAGGAAATTCAAATGGTACAGTTACTGTAGTTGTTGACAGATAATTGTTTCTATCCCAAAATTTTATACTTATATCACCAAGATTAAACCTGTTAACATTTCTTAGGTCTGCAATCCTAGCATCCATCAAAGATGGATTATACACAAACAGAAGATCACACGACCCAATTATCAAATTAGTCAATGTACCTTTATCACATGATAGAAAACGCACCCCCTCTATTTCACCTGTTATTCTTCCTATAGACACTTCTCCTGCTAGAGTATTAGCGGACCTGGCATTCATAACAGATTTTGGAGTGTTCCCATCTGTACCACGGAAAATATGCAAATGCTCAATATTTATTCTTGAACAATCTGCATAGCTAACTGCACCAAGTCCGGTTCCGCCAACTTCAGCATATAGTATTGTCATGTTTGCATCTGTTGCACCGGCGATAGCTTCTTCACTTCCATCATAGTGGAAATAATCTATATGTATGCGACCTCCTCCGTATATACCATTGTCTGCACAGTTTTTTAGATACATTCTGTTTACGGTGACTTCGATATCCTGCGCTGAATTAAGTATAGAGCAGCAGTCAGTGGAGGATATTGATTTAATAGTGTTATTTTTTGACCCATCAAAGAAGTGCAACAGTTGAGGCATGGAAGCGTTACTATTACCAGTATTTACACAATCGTACCCACTAATAACTCCAACAACATTATTTGAACCCCTGAATTGTATTCCAATTACACCTGTACCTGAGCCTGAAGGTGCGTAGAGTCCAGTTATATACACTGTCTTAAATGTATTATTACTTCCAGACACCCTTACAGGCATGCAAGCTGTTTTATTAGCATCAATATTGAGATTAAAACATCCATTTTCTTTAGTGATATTTACAACATTCCCATAAGTTGACGATGTGGTAATTAACTTGCCACCGTTAATACAATTTATCGATCGAGCAACGATTACTGATCCTGTTAGTTTTACTGTAATTCCGTCTATCAATACAGGACCACCGGGGTAAGACATGGCAGTGTTAAATACAACAGTCTGATCTAGCGTATCACTATTTAATAAACCAAGAGACTCAGCATTTACCTGTTCAGAAGTAATTTTTGCAAATTTACCTCCATTTATTTCATGCACGTTGCAGTCGTCAGCTACTGCAGATGAGATGATTGTATATACTGCCCCACCTTTATCACCTGGAGTTGCAAATCCCCTAGTTGCTATCACATCTCCAACTGATAGTGTATCATCTGCCTTCATTGCTGCTACGTTGTCAAACATTCGATAAAAGTTATTACGCAACCCACCAACAAGTTTATATCCTTCTGAATCTGCGAGGTTAGTTCGTAATGTGGCATCCCCAACGCCAATCCATGCTCCGATTCCAACCCCACCTGTTGATTCTGGTGTAGAACCTGCAGGAACGCTCTTTGGTAATACGCCATCCCAGCGGTAATATTCTCCGTCACCATCTGGCAATGCCCAGCGCAATGCTTCATCCGCTCTTGTTAAATTTGCACCATCCTGGAATGAATCTATCAGCAGCCATCCCATAGATGACAGTTTTTCCTTGTATCTTGTTTCCATACCATGCCATGTCAACCTGTTCTTCCCAAATCGGTCAGGCCACGCCTCATTTTCAAGATCATTAGAAAGGTGATCAAGGTTTTCAGCGTTGTCATATATATCTTTTGCAGCAGCAGACCCCAGCGGATTGCCGGTATTGTAAGTCGTCATATTGGCCTCATAAGAGAAAACCAGCCGAAGCTGGTTATGATTATTTTTTAAGCTACATTGCCGGGGTAGGAGGCATTGTCGTATTGATAGAAGGAATCACGATATTCTTTTGCTGTTACCTGACATGTTCCGTCAGATTGTGGTGCTATCTCTGATATTAACGCGCTGTATCCAACTCGGGATGATTCGCAGAATATCAGGCGCGGCGGTTCAATTGCTGGATCATTCATTATGATGTTGCTGAATTCAGGTTGCTCAGGAACAGATAATTCATAATCTCCTGCTTTCGTAACAGTCATTAAACCAGAAGCAGACCCATCCTGATAACGAATCAATGCGCGTGGGTTATTGAATGTCCAATCAAGTGGTTCTGACAAAGTAAATGTAGTCACGCCGCCACTTGTACTCATATCATCAATCAACGCGCTTATTGTTTTACTACCAGGAATATCATCGGTAAATACAATCCTGTCTCCAACGTTGTAACAGAGAGCATCCATCTCAGTAGTGGTGGTATGAGTCATTCTCTGTTGTTTGTACTTCATCAGACGTCTCATACCTATCTGATAGGCTCTGTCCTGGTCAAGAACACCATCGAGTGTGTAGTCCTCAATTTTTACAGGCGTAGGATTATCTGATGTTCGGCACTGTACCGTTTCTTCAGCCCAGGTTGTCCCATTAATATAGGTTACATCAACACCATCATAGTCATCTACTGAAGGTGCAATGAAAGCTGTCTGTAAAGGGTCAATCATTTCCTGTGGGCTAATAACACCTGTCCACGTTTTCACTCCTTCCCTTGCTACAGATGCAAGAGCATCACTAAGAAGGAAATAGCTTTTACCTGCGTTAGTTACCTTCTGTAACATTTCAAGAGCAGATACAGAATCGGTAGTTGCGTAGTCAAAGAATTCGCTGTTTGGCGTCCAGTACGCAGACTCCAGATAATCTATTGCGTCATGGTCCATTAACAGACCAAGTTCATCTCCAATGTGATACAACGCACCAGAAATGCTTCGTGATACGCCAGTGTCATATATGCGCGTAGCAACAACGTTTACTCGACGATCTGATTGAGCTGCCAACTTACCACCAGTTTCAACAGTGACAGCCATCGTAGTCACTCCACTATAAGATGACGGTCTTACTAATAAACGCCCTCTCAGTGACTGCCAGTACATCTGGTCCCTGCTGTTATCTTGTCCCTGCTCATTAGTTCGCCTTGCACGAACCTCAACTAAAGATGGAGTTGATAAGGTGATGCGCTCAGTAAATCCAAGACCGTTAATGTTTCGCTGGTTGTATGTTCCTGTTCTGCTGGTCCATCCAGAACCGGAACCATATGCTCTGTACTGGATCTCCCATGCTACCGTCCTGTCTCTCTTATGCCCTTTTTTGTCATAACCACATATGCCATTAGGAAAGAAGAAATTAATTTCAAACATGTCAATTTTTTCGTTTTCAGGACATGCTAAAAATGGCCCCATCCATGTGGAGTTTTCATTCATCCCGTTAGCTTCGAAATCAAGAACAGTGCGAGGAGAAAATCCAGGCCAGGTTGGGTCAACGACTCCATTAACTAAGCGCTGCAAAGTTACTGTGTTGGTATCAACATCCAGAATTTTGTATTCGCTACCTGCATGAGATAGAGAAAGGCGTATATACCCCTCTGGAATTCCTGTAAAGGGAGTCCCTGTTGCACTGTCGTATGCAAGCTTTATAGACGCTGTTACGACATCGCCACCAGGTGGTTCTGAATGTGGCGTGTACTGAGCTATGAATAATTGATAATCAATACTGTTGTACCAAAGTGTAACTGGCATTCCAACGTATGGAGCAATCTCTGAAAGTACATCACTGGTAATTCTGCTGTACGCACCATCGTTAGTTACGACATAAGAATCAGGAACAATAAGCTCTACAATGGCACCTACCACCCATGAGTCTGGCAGTGTATTTGTTGTAGTACCATCATCGTTAGTTATGCCGTTAAATGTTACTGTTGCTCCAGAAACAGTAAGAGACTGAGCAACTACATCATCTGAATCTGGAGCGGTTTGAGCCATATCAAGACCAGAACCGGATGCTGTTCCTCCAACCTCTGTGGAGTTGAACCAGTTTTCTGTTCTTCTGTCTCCGCTGACATTAGCGCCTGGTTCATATTTGGTATAGCTAAACCCTTCCTCAAGAGAGGTAGATGGCGTTGAACCAACTCTGATATCCCCATCACCAAATGAGAATCTTCCTCTTCCGAGAACAACAAACATTTCCACTGTCATAACAGTCGGATCAGATGGTGAGAATCTGGCAACCGGCTGAACCGCGTAATCAGGGTAAATACGACTGCGACCGAATAGCTCACGAATAGGATCGCCGAGCTTAGCGTTGTTAGCTTTAGCTGGATTTACGTCAAGCGGGTTGCCTGTACCTGATGAATACCCGCCAAGATCGCCAACTCCGGGAGCGAAGAAAAGAGCATAAGCAACTGATGCTACTGAAACCGCAACAGCAATCCAGGCCAAAGCCACAGCACCATAAGGAACTGGATAGATGCGTACATCGCTATCTGATTTTATGGCGTATTCAAACCATGCCTGTGGTGGAATATTCTCACCGTCAACATCAATAGCAATAGGATGCTTCATGTCTGGCTTGTAGCCATTAACATTTTTAGCAAGCCACTGATGAATGGTTAGAGAATCATGCTCATGCGTTTCAAGAGGTTCACCAGGCAGGCGTGATGGATAGATTCGGATTGTCACTTCCAGAACTCCACTTTAACAAATCTACGTTTGAAACGCTCAACAGGAAGGAAGGTTGCGTTCATTCCGGGATTACATTCAGCTACGTGAAGTTGTCCGTTAATTTCTACCACCACCCCAACGTGAGTAACGGTAGAACCTGAGTAACACGCAGCGCCAGCTCCAATACAAGGTTCACACTTTTCCAGGAAAAGCATGAGCTTTCTTGCCTCCCGGTTTAAACCTCCATCATCCTTTGTAACTCCAGCAAAATCAGGCCAGAGTGGCAGTCCGAGGTCTTTACGTACCTCATTGACGATACCGAAACAGTCAAGTTCAGGGTAAACGCGACCTCCCTTCTGCCATGTGACAGAAAGGTATTTGTCAGGATTAAACATTGCTGCTCCTTAACTCATGTAACGGAGACCAGGATAATACGGAAGGGTGTAGCGATGACGAGGCCATGCTGTATCAAGAACGTTCATATAGCCAGCTGTAATTTGTGCCTGTGTCGCTGTCCATGAACCACTTTTTATAGCCAGAGTGTATGGAACTGAAGCTGGAGCGCTCAGATCGGTAGACACGTAGTTACGGTAAGTTAATGATGCCTCTGAAAGATTATCAAGTGCATTACGTATCGCTGTTGAAGTAACGCCATCTATATTGTCGATAGCAAACTGTAGGTCCTGCGTACCATCGCTGTTTCTTGCAGGAAGAGCAATATCAATAGCCGTTGCCTGGAATGTCACAACATTCCCGTTCTCTGTAGTTGCGGTGATATCATCGAACCCCTTACACAGATAATAAACCTCGCTACCAATGTTTATCTGGAGGGTTTCTATAATCACCTCTTCACCAGACGAGGCATAAAGGCGATTCAGGATTGTCATGGTTCAGGCCACTCCCTGTTAAGCGCAATATCAATAATACTGCTGTTGATAATGTAATCAGGGAAATCAGCCCAGCCAGGAGCAAGAACAGGCCTTTCCCATAGCTCTAACGTTGCCGTGTAACGCCAGTAGTTACCACCTTCAATCGTTGGCCCTTCATAGATATCAGTGAACCGACATACATAAATATCGGTGTTACCAAGCGGAGAGCGAAGAGGCATATTGAACCAGTAAGCACCATCCGTAATGGTGTCTCTGTACCACGCCTCAAATAGTTGCGCCTCTGGATCAGTAAATAGCCATGCAACTGATGCTTGATTAGGTGTAGATGTGTAAAGCCTGCGTTGCCTGGCCCTTCCTGATGTTAGTTCTGTCCTTATCAGAGGGCTAACAGGCTTCATTCCGAAACCTTCCTGTAGCGGGATGGGAAGGTATTCATTCGGGTAATTAATGCTGGTAGTTTTAGCCATTACCCTGTTCTCCTGTTAGTGTTCCAGCGCATCATAGCCTTCGATATATCACCCTTCCCGCTTGCAAGATCGCTGGCTGCTTGTTGATATCCCATCTTTGCACCTTCCGCCGTAGCCTGTTTCATCATGGCAATCTGCGTATCTGAAGGGTCACCATTAACATTCATGTTGATAACGGGTGAGAAGCTTGCCCCTTGAGTTGACTGCTGATTTACTCTATCCAGAGTTTCATCAAGCTTCGCAGATGTCTGTGATGTGACAACTCGCTCGCCTTTCTGCAGGAGCCACGTACCTGTTTCCGGTACGCTATCGATACCATCATGTGCCATACCTGCCAGCGCAGAAGTCCCTACCGCTGCAACAAGCGGAGCGGTTACAGCAGCTGCCGTTGCCATAGCCGCAGGTGCTAACGCTGGACCGACAATTGGAATGGCAGCTGTAGATGCGTAAGCAGCTATCTGAGCTTGCAAAGATGATGCCTGTGCATTTGCCAGCATTGATGCCGCAGCGCTTGCCTGAGTTGATTTCCCGACGAGTAATTGCACCCCCTGATATACCAGCCACTGCGCAGCCATATCAGAAAGCGTTTTGATAATGGTCTCGCCAAGGCTGGAGAAAATGTTACTGAAGAAATCACCCAGGTCTTGAGCGCCATGAACAAGCTCATTGAGGTTGTCAGAAATAGCAGATGTAGCACCACCAAGAATAGATGTCATTGCATCTGCAGCAGTCTGATAGTAATCCGCAGAATTGTCGGCATAATCGTTCAGCGCATCCATGATGCCACTTTGCCAGTCTCCCATCTGATCATCAGACTTTTTGTAGTAGTCTTCCTGAATTTCCAGCCTTTCATCTAGAGCTTGTTGTAAAGCTGCTGTCTCCTGGTCATAAAGAGACTTACTAATATCTCCGCTTTGAAATTGCTTCTGCAGGTCAGCCTGTTTTTCCAGAAATCCACGCTGAATTTCCAGTAGCTCTTTCATCCGCTGTCTGGTTTTGTCGCCCATTCCGGCACCAACAAAATCAGCATCGTTTGCTGCCTGGTCGTTCTGATTCTGCTTTCTAAGATTGGCGGTAAACTCAACAAGCTTCAGGTTTTCCTCGTTGGCTTTCTTGAGTGAGTTGAGTCTATCTATCTCAGTGGCGAGTTGCTCTAATCTCTCTTTTTGAGATGCGTTTATTCCCGTTAGCTTCCCTGATGTCAGGTCAAATCGTAGCTTCTCAAGCTCTGTAACTTGTTGTGTTTTCTTGCCAGTCGTATCGATTAATGCAATCTGTCGCTGGTAACTCATTTCCAGTGACTTAAACGCAGAGTCTAATTTCTTCACGCCTGCGTCAGTAGCTACCTTGCTATTTGTCTCTCCTTTACCAAGACTGTAATCGGTTCGCGTTGGAGTTGTTGCTCCAACAGAGGCAGGTGTCAGTGGAAGATTATTACCAGCCTTCATAATTGATACGCGGCGCTCAAGTTGGGCTAGTTCAGCCTTCTTGCCACTCTCGTCCATGCCAATTCTATTGACGCTCGCAAAGAAACCCTCATCCTCAAGATCAGCCTTAAGATTTCTTATGCGACGTTCTATATCTTCTAGTGAAGCGTTATCGCCAACTGGACTACCGCCTTTATAAAGATCTATTAATTTTCCTGCCTCAGCACCTACCCTTACAAGCCATGTTGCAAGGTCTACAACTCCACTGACTAAATCCGTCAGACCTTGAATTACTTGTGGGTCTTTGAACACATCACCCATGTCAGTGATTGCATTCTGTAGCCCGGAAAGATCAACGCTAGCCAGTCCTGTCGCTATCTCGATTTTTACGCCATTGACCTGAGTCTCCATGTCTTCAAACAGGGAGTTTACTTTTACAAGCTTCTCAATATCTGCATCGTCTGGAGCCACGCCGAATTGTTTGGCGGCATCCATGTACTGGCGAAGCTTTTCGCCTCCCTGATCTAACAGTGGAAGAAGTTTTGAAAGGTCATTACCCAGGCTTTCTAGAATTGTGGTTTTTTCGGCATTTGTATTGATTTTTCCGAGAGCGTTGCTGATAGCTATTAATTGCTTATCAGGCGATTCACCTGCTAACTTCTTTGCTGATAAACCAAGCGCATTCAGTGCATCTACCGCTTCACCAGACTTATTTAATACAGCATCACCAATTTTATCACCGATATCTTTAAAGATATCAGCCATCTGGTCACCTGAAACACCGGCTTTTTCTGCAGCATATTGCCAGGCTAAAAGCGACTTGGTTGACATATTGAGCGACTTTGCCCAACGGTCAGTTTCAGTAATTTGCTTTGATGTCGTTTTAAGAAGGTTATAGCCAGCGACACCAACGCCAATTGCTGCAGCGCTGGCAGCTGTGGCAAAAGCAGTGAATGCTGTAGCAGCGGCCTTAGCATCTGATTGTACTTGTTTACGCCATTTTTGAGATGCTCTCTCAGACTGGCTAAGGCCAGAGACAAAACCACCAACCTTAGCCACCAGGTCGATAGTCAATGTACCGAGGGATTTACCAGCCATGCTATGTCCACTCCTGCATAGCCTGATCCAGTGAGATAGCAGGCTCGTTAATGTGTGGTGTGAAGTCTGTTACTTTGAAGGAAGGAGAATCTTTTCCTCGGTTTACGTTAGCCAGCACAGAAGAAATAAGGCCTGCAGCCCATTCAGTACGCATCATTCCGTTAAGGCTCCCATACTTCTGTCTGTAAAGAACCCAATCACGGTATTCAGTTACGCTAACGCGCTCCTTTGCCTCGGCAATGGTGCGACCGCCTATCCCATTGAGAACTAATTCACACCAGAATTCGTCTTCTGCGCTGAGTTCGTCTTTCCCAGTTCGTTGACCTGCTGAATAGCAACTAGCAACGCAACGGTAAGGTTTCCGTCTAACGCACCGCGTTCAGGATCTGCCTCTCCTGTAACGTCAGCAACAGTAAAGACAGGATGCCCATTCTCATCACAAATTGATGAAGCAATACGACCAGCTACACCATCAATCTTCCCAGCAGCAGAAAGAACAGTCGATACTGCTTCGTGATAGCCCATAGGACGGATATAGACGGTTGCGGTGAGCTCTTTTTCACCTTGCTTCCAGGTGATTTCCTTCTCAACAGGACGACCGGTAAATGCGCCTGCCTGCTTTAGTGAATCCAGAGTCAGTTTCATTGATTATCCTTGATATGCGGGGTTTCCCCCGCTGTTTAATGACTTATACCGATTAGCTTGTTGGCTGTGCTTTTGGAACCCATACACCCTGCCCTGAGCGTTGAATAGTCGCTGAGGTCTGGACTACGGTGTTTGCCTGGAAGTCGAACGGGAAATCTGAGACATAGCCCTGGAATACATACCAGGTGCGCGTATTCGGCAAGGAAAGACCATCAACCGCGTCTGGGTCGCCAGAAGTAGCTACAGTTGGTGAATCCGTACCGTCAGCCCATCCGATAGCAAAGGTAAGGTTTGTCTGGTCGCTTGATTCTGCCAGGTTACTTAACATCACATGGCTGGCATTTGCTGGGTCTGCGTTAAGAGCAACGGTAGCCTGACCAGGTGTGCGCAGACCTTTTTTATAGGAACGAGTATTGGTTTCGCTCAGGCAGGTATCTTCAATCTGATCTGCCGGGCTACTACCTGGTGAAAACGAAGTAATACATTCTACTTCGCTGACCACACCGTTATTCAGAACGTACATCTGAGTGCCTTGAGTCACTACTGACATAATTATCTCCGGGTATAAAAAACCGGCTCAAGGCCGGTTGTGGAAGGTTTGTTATCGATTGACTATCCAGTCAACGTCGAATGAATATCGATACCTGAGCGTTTCAGGGTCTCGCGTCTGATTACCCCATCGAACAATGTTGGCCTTCACTTCAATCGCATTACGCATAGCTTTAGCGACAGCAATGGCTTCATCAGGGGTATTGGCATAGATATCAACCTGAAGCGAATACATATCCGCATCTGGTCGTTGGTTGAGGAAATTTTCGGGTGAACCACTGATGTTCTGCCAGACGGCGTATGGATAAACAACGTTATCGTCCTGAATGCCGAAAGGGTAAATTCTTACCGGATTACTTCCCAGCAAGGTGGTGACTTCTGGACTCGACGCACAAACAGGAAAGATTGGTGTAATCATGCAGTCTCTCCTTTCTTCTGTGCTCGCTTGATAGCCCTGTCAATCCCCGCTTCGTAGTTGACAGAGAAGGCATTGAAAACCTCAATCAGTCTGGAGTTAGCAGCGGCGCGAACCAATGGCTTTGCTGCCATCTTTTCAGTTCCGAACTCAAGAAGACGCCAGTGAGGAGTGGGGGCATCTTTCGCAGTGCTTGGATGCTTTTTTAGTACGGCTCCCTGAAGGATTCCTATCCTGAAGGCAAGATCTCCGGTTTGTTTAAACATACGACCATTCCAGCGCAACGCAGCGTTATCAGCAATGCTACGCGCGGTGTGAGGATCGTCTAGCCGCTCTGCGTTTCTCTTTATCTGAGTTACGATAACGTTTCCCGCTTTCCTCAGTGCGGATCGCCCTGTTTTTCGCTTAGTTTCCGTGGTAATGGCTTCCAACTTACCAAGCAGTGAATCTACACCTTCAAGCTTAAACTCAATGCTGTCAGCCATCCTTAACCCCCTCTGAGCACGGAAGCGTGAGATATTCAAGTCCACTATCAGGGTCAGGAAGAATCCCCTCAATGCTGTAGATTTTGCCACGGAAAAGAATACGGTCTTTCTCCTGGATATCTTCCCGGTATCGGATAGTGATTCTGGCCGTTACTTTTACGTTTGATGCCTGGGCTGTAATGAAATCCCTGACTGAGGAGGCAACCACGCTACCCCACACATCTGCAAGATCATTCCATGTGTATTCCATTGCACCAGTAGTAGGTGACTGGATAGCCGTTCGACGCTGAATGGTGACGCGGTGACGTAGTTTTGCTAATTCCACAATTACCTCGGCTTACCGCTAAGATAGGTCTGCGGTGGTAGCTCATCTTCAATTTCCTCAACGAGCGTTCTTGCAATCAGAGAAACCAGCGTTTCATCAGCTTGGGCAAGACGGTTTATCGCCTCCGCCTGTTTGAGTTGAGACGCTGCCAGTGCCTTCAGCGTTACCGTTAGTTCTTTTACCTGCTGCTCGTTCATAGGCAATCCTCGTCCACTTTTTAATCCACTCGCGCCTTTTGGCGCATCCGGCGCATGCCATGCCACCCCCTTAAAGAATTGTCGGCTTACGTAGGTCGTAAATCAGCATTGAGACTGAAAATGGAAGTTCCCCCTGCTTCAGTTTCTCTTCCTCTTCGCCGCCACGGTTACGGTCAAGATACCCAAGAAGAACTAACAGGGCTGTCTGTACCCGGTTAAGTGGCTCACCTTCGATAAGATTACCAGAGTCATCTACTACTAACGCACGGCTCCCCTGAATGTAGGAAAGGATTGCTGCGCTGCCGCCCTGAATTTTCATTGTCAGGTCAGAATCTCCATAATCATCATCAATACGGAGATGCATTTTTGCCTCTTCGAGCGTCACCAGTTCAATCATGGCTTATCCCTCAGGTCTCGACCTTTCTTAACAGCGAGTGTCCATCCCTTAGAGCCTGTTTCACCTGGTTTATCCGTGGTAGATTCGTTGCAGTGCCACATCGAACCACCCCAGGTTACTGTGTCACCAGGCTGATACTCGGTACCGGCTTTAAACACGTCACGGTAGATAGTTACCGGAATATCAAAGGATTTAACCTCAATTGCCCCACTTGCTCTTTGGAGTGAGATTGAGAATTTCCTCTGGTTATCCTGTTTGATATCTACATTCGATACGCCGTCAACGATGCATTCCCAGCCACGCATGCCGTGAGTCTTTTCATGTGAGCGCCATAGGCCGCCGTTGTGTGTTGCATAGGTTCCGCGAGGGTAGCATTTCTGCTCATCAATAAATGGTTCAAGCTCAATTGATAAAGCGTCTTTCCCATCAGCACCTGGCTCAGGAACAGGAATCTTCGCAGCCACATCTTCTGTAAGTTTTTCTACGTCAACAGGCTCCGGGATGGAGGCTTTAACAACTTCTTCCACTAATGGACGTAATTCATCCACTGTGACGCTTTTCCCATCCTCTGGAATACGAATAGATTCTGCTATTTGTTTAACTGCATCTGAAACTGCGTCACTTACGAGTTGGTTTATATCTGGTAACTCTGGCGCTTTTGGCAACTCAATAGCACTTACCGCTTCTGTAACCATTTTGGATACATCAGGAGTTTCTACTGGTTTAATTTCAGGTATTGATTTCCTCAGTTCTTCCAGTTGAGATTCAAAATTACTGGCTGTTTTCTCCAGCGCTTGCTGAAAGTCATCTGCCATTTTTTGAATGGCTAACCCAAACTCTTCGCCAAGCGCTTTAATCAGGGATAATTCACGTTCATTCATTTTGTTAATAATCCTCTGAGCATTGATTTCGCCGCGAAAAGTTCTGTTTCGCTTAGTGCCTTTCCACTTTCGTCTTCAGGCTCTGGTGATGGTTGCGATTGCTGCTGCCCTTTTCCGAAGGGGTCTTCTGATGCGTCGCGTCTTGCCAGTGCTGCCAGGCTGAAGTTCTGCTGTTGCAGGAACAAGGAATCACCGCCTTCAACTGGAGGCAGGTTTTCGCTTTTACGAGCTTCATTTGGTGTAAGGATGGTATTTTTAACACCATCACCAAGCGCCTTCATTCTGCGCTCGCTGTCCATGCGTAACAGTGCGCCGATATCAAGCTCAACGCGCTTTTTCGCATCAAGTTCGAAAGCTTCTTTCAGCAGCGATTCAATAGACTCAATCAGTACCTGAAGGCATTGTGAATAATATTGTTGTTCTAGTGCTTCAACGTTATCAGAGCTTGGTATTTCGCCAACGCCAGCCTTATATGCCGGGACGTGAAAAGCTGAGCAAACCATTTCAGCAGAAAGTTTCTGCTGCTCAACAGTCTGCGCATCAACTGCAGACATTGTGATCGCTTTGTATTCTGCGCCACCAGATAACAGACCAGTCTTACCTGCGTTTTCACCTGTGTAACCTGCATCCCATGCTTCTTTTATTTCTTTTGCTTTTGTAGCATCAACAGAGCCTGGAATCGTGATAACGCCACTAGGTTTCCCACCATTTTTAAAGAAGAAAGCAGAGCTTTCCTGAATGTGCTTACCCTGCATTGCTGCAAGACCGCAGGCATAAATAGGTGAAACACCAATCAGAGGATGAAAGAGGCAGTTGAAGCGATCGTGAATGATTTCGCGAGCAGGAACGGTAACTTGTGTCGGTAAACCACTAATTTGGTCAGGACTGATTTGATAAAAGACAGAACCATCATCAGCTACAAGCGGCGTGACTTTATCAGGGTCAAGAATGCGTAGCTCTGTAATCTTACCGGCACTGTTTTTTACCTTCATGACGTAGGTGTTACCGCGAGAAAGCTTTGAGTTCATCCATGTTTCAAAGAACTGAATGGTATTCTGAAACTGGTTAGGCTTGCTGATCAGGCTGTCGAAACTGGAATCTGATATTTCTTTCCAAATACCGTTAGTATCTTTGGCCTGAACTGCCGGGTACATTTTTGAAATGTCACTGGCAATCAATGTGATGCAGGAAAACACCGCATAGTAGGAAAGTACGGTTTCATTCCTGATCTCCATGTTTCTTTGCCATGCACCAGCGAAAGGCTCTCTGACAAAAGAAAATATCCGAGTCCAGTCGTGAGATGATGGTTGCTGTAGTGCTTTCTCTTTACGACTAAAAGGATTCCACATCAGCCAATCTCCGCTTTACCTGTTTTCTTTTTTGGTCGTCCAGTCTTTTTACCGGATATGTATTCTGCTTTATGAAGCAAGACCAGCACCTTTGCGCACTGGTCATTCACAATCTTCTCATCCCCTGGCAATGAGTCATGTGTACGCTGTAGGTATCTGATCTTCGCCATATGAAATGGCGGGGTTTCCCCCGCCCTCCTTCTTAGCTTGTTGCGCCAGTGCTGTAATCGACACCAGAGATAACAGCTACTGCTGCATCACGGCGACGTTTCCAGTTAATCCAGCGCTCTGCACGAATTGCTACGCTGTTGGTCTGGAACATGGATACCAGTTCAACAGGGGTTGGTGTCGTGCTGTCATGGGTAGGAGTGCTCTGCATTTCCAGAGAAGCTTCGCGAGACATATCAACGGCAACACCGCCATCATCTGCCAGATAAACATCCGGTGCGTTAACCAGCACCAGTTGATTACCAACGTACTGGGATACGATCACCGGCAAGCCCTGGAATGTACCACCCAACATGGTCATATCCGGGTACTCTTTCTGGCCTAGTGCGTTTTTGCGCATAGACAGAGTTAGCGCGGTGGTGCTTGACATCAGCCATACAGCGCCATTTGGTTGCAGGTTGTTGGTAATGAACTGACCGAAAGCAGCCGCAGCATCGGTATCCGGATCACCGGTTGACGGAATAGCAGTAATGCCATTGGTGATGGATGCCGGAGAAACATCAGCAACTGCCGCCTTAGCAGGGTCAATGAAGTCGGTATCCAGGCGAGCAATAACCGCTTCTGCCAGCGCGTTACGCACCAAAGCATCTGCAGACGGGTTAGAGAAGCGGATCAGTTCTTCAGTCAACACCGCGATTGATGCCACTTTTGAGAAGCCAAAGGTGATGGTCGCAAAGTCAAACTTAGTCAGAGGCTTGGCTTTACCCTGACCTACCCAGCTTGCAGAGCCACCTGAAGTTTGCGCAGGGATACGAACGTTGAAAGGAACCTGGCGCAGAGAAGGAATATTACCCTGACCAAAGCGACCGATGATGGTTTGCGGACGCAGGAATTCAACGAAGTCCTGTGCGTAATCCTGATATTCAACCAGAGCGCCAGCCCAGGTTGGGTCAGTAGTGGTGCCTGCACTTACGGCAGCCTTCAGAACGTGATGAAGCTTGGTGTCTTCTGGATACTGGTTTTTCGCAATCTGGAGCGCTTCAGATCGGCTACCGTTACCGGCAGCAAGAGACTTGGCGAATCGAGCAAAGGCAATACCTTTTTCCAGTTTCTGCTCAACACGGATGATAGAAGGCGCATTATTTACCACCGTCACTTCACCAGACGCTGCTTTAGTTACCGGCTTGGCGGTTGATGCCATGCTGGTTTCCATGTCGCGGAGGCGCTTCAGGTGTTCGTCTACTGATTTGATTTCGGTAGACGTGTTGTCATAGCTTTCGGTTTCTTCTGCATCCAGAGTGCGACCTTCATCAGCTGCTTTGCTCATGATGTCATTCAGCGAAGCGGCCAGCGCTGCACGCTTGTTTTCGAAACTTTTGATTTGTTCAGCGATATTCATCGTTGGTTTTCCTTTTTGAGAAGTTTGTTTTTGTGCTGTAGCGCCAGCGGATTGATTTGCTTTAACCACGGGTTTCTCATTGCCAATCGCGGCGAGTAACTGGCGGTCAAAAGATTTAACTGTCTGAATTGAGCAGTCAGAATTTGCAGGGATTGTTACAGCGGAGACTTCGAGCAATTCCCATTCGAGAAAATGAACGCCACCGCCGTCGAGATATGCGTATTTGATTGGCTTGAAACCAATCGAAAGCCCTTTTACAAGGCCTGATTTGATGGATGCCCACGCTTCCTCAAGCCTTGCCGCTAATTGCGAAGGCATATCAGGAGTTGGCTTTACCAACTGTGCTGTGATTTGCAGCCCCTCTTTAACTTTTTTCGCTGCGCAATTTCCGATTGGTTGTGAGCGGTCGTGTTGCCATAGAAAAGGGTTTTCGCTGCCAAATTTCGCACCATCAGGCTCCATAATGTCGCCGTCACGGTCCGGTGATGGTGTGGAGGCAATGCCGGTGATAATCCGTTTATCCTCATCCACCGCTTTCACCGTCATGATGGTACATGCGCGGTCAAGCTTCATTTTCTGTCCTCCAGAAACGAAAAAACCCGCCGAAGCGGGTCATTAACTGACGTGAATGTCATATGAAAAATACCTGGTAATCTTGTTTCTTCGCCTCTGGGTTCAATGCCATTAACGAGACCGCGTTAAATAGCGCCATAAGGGGGTCAATCTTTCCTTTACCGCTGGCCTGTTTGGTTATCAGGATTGCGTTACCCTTTGGCTCTACTCTTGCGTTCCCAACGCACCAGGCCATCATTGGCTGACCACCATGAATCAGGACACCTTCTGCAAGTTTTCGCTCAGTAGTCTTGATTGCACCACCAAGTTTCCACCCCTGACTAACACCTACTACGGCATCTTCAGGTATTTCAGCCTCTACAAGCGCATCCAGAATCTGACCTACGCCTGACGGGTCAATGCCAATTTTGTCGAGCAGCTCCGCATCATGAATGCGGCTGACGTACTCTGCCACCTCTTCAGTGTCTTGACCTACTCTCTTAACGATTGTCAGGTCTCCCGCTCTCACAAAGTCGTAAAAGCGTGATTCTTCGCTCTTACGCCTTCGAACAGCGATTTCATGCGCCCATGCATGGCCCCAACCAATCCATTCTCGAGTTTCTGTATCGCGTCCAATGACATAAAGCCCTAAAAGGTCATCGAGACCACCGCCATCAATACCAACGGTGACAACTTCTGAGCGAGAAAGGATATCGTTAAAGCTGACAGGTCTGATCTGAGCTTCCCAGAAGTCAACGCCAGCCCATCTGTCACTGCGCAGGTTGAGACCGATCTCAATATTGAGGTGTTTAGCAAGGAATTGCTGTAACGTGCCGTCAGTTTTGTTCTGGTTCTTCAGTAGTTGGTCAGCAATCCATTCTTCACTAACCGAGCGCCCGATGTTTGGATTGGTGATGTAGAAGTTTTTTGGCTCAAGGTAAGCCTTGCTTTCAACCATCGAATCAGGAAACTCATAAAGTATTCCCAGCGTTTTTTGGTCTTTTATCTTCCCGTCACGCACAGAACGCCAGTAATCAAGGCGTTCCTTGAACACCCCTGTTGGCGGCTCATCACTTTGCGTCGTCAGGAAGATTACCCACCCCTCGTTACGCGATACCTGACCACCAAGCGCTTCCATAAACATGGCTTCGGCATTAGCACGCTTGCCAAACAACCAAAGTTCATCAACCAGAATGCGCCCAGACTTCTTACCTGAAACCGTGTCGGTGTCAGCAGCTACAACTTTGAGCGTATTTCTCGTTACCCGATGCGTGATAGTTCTGATATGGTCCTGAATCTGGAACATATCTGAAAGCTCTTCATCGGCGCGTATCATCCCGGCAGCGGGTTTAAAACTGTTATCAGCGACCTCTTTAGTCGGCGCGAGAATCAGGTGCTCTTCATCTTCACGCCAGCACAGGATTAATGCAGTCAGCATAATTCCTGCGGCGATGGTCGATTTTGTATTTTTTTTCGAGATAAGCAGACCATATTCGCGGATTAGCTGCTTCCCTGTCTCAGCTTCATAGCCGCCGAATATGGCATTAACAAAGTCAAATACCCACTCCTCTGAGCATTCACCAAATGTCGGCTTACCTGGCAAATCAGAAACGCGCAACTCTTTGAAGATGGAAAGCGCCTGCTCTGCCTGGTGTGGAAAAATGGGTGGAGGAATGATTGACTCGCCTTTAATCAGTTTCGATTCCCAGTCAGGACAAGCAGTAGACCATTCAGACATGGATTACCCCTTGTTATTCACGACCAGTTTAGGTGGCGTCATTGCTCCAAATTTATTAACAGCTTTTTTAGCAGCCTCGTTCTTGGCAGCTTTCTTCCCGGGCTCTGCGATTTTCTGGCAAACATATGGAGCAAGCTTTGCAGCAGCTTCAAGACTCAGTTTTGGATCGACAAGTATGTTGTCGTTCATGATTTTCTTCATGACTTCAATCGGGTCTTCGTACCGTGGAGGAATTTCGACATGAAGGACCGACTCTATTTTATGTTCTTCCACTTCGTCGCAAACTCCATCTGGAAGATTCTTCACTCGCTCCATGTAAGTCAGCACATCTTTGTCTTTAGCCAACTGACTGCCTTTTATCTTCGCTGTCTTTTCGCTATATCCTGCCGATTTTGCTGATTGTGTTTGGTTTTCGCCCCGTATCAGGGCATCAGCAAACTTCTTTTTTTGCCCTGTAAGCATGTACACCTCATAGGTTTATAGGGTTAACGCTGGGGTTAACTATTCCGATTCAGGGGAAATTTTCTGCGCGTGAGAGGGGGCGCGGTGTCTTAGGTTTTTAACCTTTTCCTCCGCTCATACCCCCCCATGTATTTGGTCAGAGGATTACGATGCCATTCTGCGAATTATCTTGCGGTACAGGATGCTTGAGCGCCTCACTGTCAGGTTGATTCGTTGATGCTTCACGCGATGACTTACCAGAGTGACACTCTATGCACAGCGTCCATAGATTGCGCTCATCGTTGTCGCCACCGAACTGTAGCGCTATGCGGTGATCAAGCTCACTGTCATGCAGGTCGACTACTCTTTTGCACATGCAGCAATGACCGCCATCACGCACATAGATACGACGCTTGAGGCTTACCCTGGCACTACCACTGATACGACGATGTTCACCATAGATAGGTTTGATTCTTCTTGTGTCGATAACCTTCAGGCGTGGCTGTAGCGTCTTTAGCTTAGACATGTAACCTCCATGCTCTTCGGCGTTCTGTCCGAGGCTGGTTGTCTCTGGCTGGCTCTACTGGTTGTCCGTCTGCATGGTCAACGAGTGAGTAACATGGATAGACAACAGGACCACCGTAAGCATCACCGACTGCATAGTCTGCTGCTTTGCTGTGATTCCATTTATCCAGCACTCGCTTGATGTGCTGCTGCGGTACGCTGTAGCAGACGCCATGTATGAGCCGAGGAAGAGTGATGTAGTCTGCTCTTGCCTTATCTGCTGCCATTAGCTTTGTAGCTATGTCGAGTTGATACTGAGGCGGACGCCCAGTACCGAGATAGAAAGAAACCAGAGCATCAGGGAAGCGAGCTATCCATTCAGCCGCCTTGTCAGCGAACCCGTCCACGGGTAACGCATCGTCTTCTACGATGACTACTCGACATGATTGCTCGGCTGCCCACTCAATGGCTCGACGGTGATTCCAGTTAGCGCCGTGATTACCTTCATCAATGAGCAAATGTGCATCGAGTTCATGTGCGAGGAACACAGCCGCTGCGAATCGTTCATGATGGGCAACAACAACAAACTTTACTTGTGCTTCCACCATGCCAACTCCTTGCCGATGCCATCAGACTTAAATATCGTGTGGATAAGCGGTCCGGTAATTACCTTATCGCCAAATGACTTAGCCACAATGCCGAACGCACCCATATCAACTTTCGTTTCAGGGGCTTTCTCAATCTTCCAGAATCGATGGCTTTCAATCAGGTAATGCTGGCGAATGATTCGATGAGCGAACTCCATAACGTCTTCACGGCTACCACCTAACAAACCTGCATTGAGCAGTGGTTCATTACGATGTTGTTCAATGAAGTCGCTGTACGCCTTTCCGTGATGGTTTGCCTTCATCCACTGGTCATCGTAGGTCTTATGCTCAGAGCCAACGTATATTTTGCCAGGCTCCATTTCTGCCCATGGTTCTCTTAACATCTCGACATCGGTTCCATCGGTACACCAGACGAAACCATATTCAGGGTGTTCGCGCAGGTGCTGATAGATATGCAGCCAACGGGCAAAGTAAGGACTCATTGAAACACATGGCACCTTAACCAATTGGGCACCATCAGGTGAATCATTCAACTCATCTGCAAGGACTACTGCTTTAGCTCCTGATATTGATTTAGCCCACAACTGAAGCATGTCAGGCGAGGATATCATCTTCGTGCCGCGTTGAGGGTCTGGCTGGCTGGTCAGTAGAGTAGTGATTACAACGTTATTCTGTTTGCGATATGGTGCATATCCTGCATAGCCACTGTCTCGACGCTCGTTGTAGATTGTCACATTACGCTTTACCAGTGCTTCACGGTCAGGGCGTGGAATTGACCTATTTCCTTCTTCGTATTCATCCATTGAGTGAATCAGCTTTTCAGAGCCAACCACATCAGCAAACGCCCATGTCGACAAACCAGCATTGTAGATACGAAGAGCTAAGTCAGGATGCTCGTACATACCACGACCGTATACCGGATCAAAGCCGCCAACCTTCTCAATGGCGCTGCGGTGGTAATAAAGCATTACACCGCGCTGACCTGTGTATGCAACATGCTTATCATCGCGATAAAGCACGGTCATATCGTTAATCTTTCGTGGGCCAGCGAGGTCAAGAAACTGATAAGCCAAATGGGGCTCTGGTGACTCGATGTAGGGCAGATGCCAATTATCAGCTATTGGCCATGCATCATCGTCCCACAAAAACAGATATTCACATCCAGCATCAATTAGAACTTCAAGGCTTGCATTCTTGGATGCCACAATCCCTAACGAAATTTCATGCCTGATCAGTTTGATGTTATCTGGAGCAATAGCAGGTGGATTCGAACCATCATCAACAACCACGACAAAAGCATTACTCTGTAGATGCTTCATGTGCTGCTCAATGGCGCGTTTCAGTACATCAGGCCGATTGTGAGTGGTTATGGCTATACCAATTCTGCTACTCACCTTATCTTCTGGTACGTATTTCACACCATCAATTTCAACATTCATCATGGTGCCTCAACGTCTAACAGCAGTATCGCGCATGATTTTCCCAGAGTTGCCTTCAACCGCTTCTTTAATTTTATTTTTGAGAAGTTCTGGATCGCCACTCAAATTAATTGCAACTTCAGGATAATGGGATAGTGTCGTCTTGCCAGTGATTTGAGTAGTTACTGACAAAGTAGGAAGACCTTCTCCTACTGCATGGTTAAAACTTATCGAGGTTAAGCCATCAACCAAGACGCCATCCACAATGAGGTGTACGTATTTTCCTTCCTCATATTTAATTTCAAGGTTTTTCATGTGCGTTTCCTTTTAGAAAGTGAGCCTGTCTCACAGAAAAGCCGCCCGAGAGAGGTCGCCACCTATAACGGCATTTCTCAGGCTCGCTTACTGAAAGGCTCTCGTTGTAAATTGCGCGTGAGATGCGCGGTAACAAAAAAAGCCCAACCGGAGTCAGGCTGTTCTGTTTAGTTGATGACGAATCACTTTAGGCACTGCGTCCTGATATATTCCTGCAGATAGCCAACCTGTTTCGTCACTGTGACGATTCGCTCTCTGAGGGTGAAATAATCCCGTTCAGCGGAGTCATTAAGTCTGGGGCTGGAAGCATCGCCCATGCTGCCGGTGCTGGTCGCTCCGTTCGCTGGACATTTGGCGTTGATGCGCAACCCACACTTGCCAGTGCGAATACAGTGCTGAAGATCATCAAGCTGCTTTTTCGCATCTGCAAGTTCTCCGGTGTATTTGGCATCCAGTGCAGCGGCATCACGCTGGCGAGTCTGCATGTCTTTGATGGTGTCGTTAGCCAGGCTGAGACTCTTGGTGGCTTTGTCGCGCTGGTCTTTGTAGGTGATGGCGTTGTCGCGGTAGTGATTAACAGCCCAACCCAGCGACACTATGATGCAGACAACCACAGCGATGATGATTGCAGTTACCCTGCTCATTTCTGACTCCAGGTACAAACCTCATATTCAACGTCTCGCCGGTTCATTAGCCCTTTCCACTTCTTGCCACCTGCATATACCCAGCGCTTAAGCTCAGAGCATGCTCCAGCATAATCTTTCGCATTGAGCTTCTTCAGTAGAGTGGAGTTGATGGTTGCGGTAGCGCCGACGTTGTAAGCAAAGCTGTATATTGCTGCTCTCTGAGTTTCAGTGGTCGGTACTTTGATATGCGGATCAACCTGAGTTGCAATCCGTTTTAAATCTTTCCTGGTTAGAGCATCGCATTCTTTGTCGGTATATCGCTTATCCTGAACAATGTCAGATCCAGTGTGACCATCACAAACAGTCAGCACACCGACGACATCGCGATAAGGGACATACTCCCTTCCCTCTAATCCATCCTTTCCTGACAACATGACTGTAGCGATAGCAATGGCACCACCACCTAAAGTGGCAGCGATTTTATTTCGCAAGGTGCTGTTCATCAGATTTCCTTGGGTGCTTTCTGACCGAGTTCGGCGATAACCGTGGCTGTAGCTGATGGATTTCTGGAGTCTGTTTTATTCAAAATGTCCTGCAGTATCTTCGTTCGCTTCATTTGCTCACGCTTGTTGAGCCGGTAAGTCAGAACGCCGAGGATAATGCTGAACGCGACGCCAATGATGAAGCCCCAGTCCTGTAGAGAAAGGCTGGCAAAGAAAGCCGCAAGACCAGCGCTACCGTATGAAGCATTGCTGTATCTTTCGTCCATCTTCATTTTCTCACCCCCTGATTTCGGGGATCTGTTCAAATTAGGAATTAACGTGGTTGTTGTGTGAACAAATCCAGGATACGTTTATTAGTAACGTGGTTTGTTCGTGACTAAAGGCATGAGCAAATCAGGCAGGAGGCTGTTAGCGCAGTCTCTTGCCACCCATCTTCACGAAACCCGCCATTGAGCGGGTTTTCTTTTGGTCATTATCAAGCGCCCAGATATAGACGCTTTGTAATGAAGAGCCGTTGTGAAAGTGACTCTCGATTATTTCCAGGTCAGGTCGTTAATCTCTCATGCAGCTTTACCTTCCATTAAAGCAACCATGTCAGGATCCATCTGGTCTATAATCCGCTCACGCGCTGCATTTAGAAGTTGTTTACGCCCACCAACACCCCATTTATTCATTACCTTGGCGCAGGAGCTTACTTCTTTGGTCTCCATATCGATAAGCAGGTCAAGGCGATTAAGACGATTCATATTTCCAAGTCCATTCAGGACCGCTTCGCGAAATGTTTCTTATACGCGAATTTCAAATTCCGGCTTAATCCATGCTGCGTAACGTATGGCAAGTAATTCTGACGCCCAAACACCAGGCTCATCGCCACCTCTGAAAACTTTAAGTGCTTGATTATTTTCCAGGGGACAATTTTGTCCTTTGCCAACAAGTGCGATTACAAATCGCTTAACTGAACCATTCCTAATGAATTTGCTAGGCTTTTGAGATTCAGTTGCTTCGCCCTTTAATACGGCTGCAGCATGCAGATCGTTAAGGTTGTAACGGCCTTCAGCGTCAACTCTAACAGATACACCGTTTACTATTACTGTTGGGTATTGCATAGCGATTTACCTTTTAGAAAGTGAGCCTGTCTCACAGAAAAGCCGCCCGAGAGAGGTCGCCACCTATAACGGCATTTCTCAGGCTCGCTTACTGAAAGGCTCTCGTTGTAAATTGCGCGTGAGATGCGCAGAAGATGTGAAAACGCCCTTATCTCCGTAACCACGAAAGTTAGAGGGTATCTGTATGTGTTCTGGTGTTTGGTGATGAGGGCGCTTTCAGAAATGTCGTGCCAGAAATGCAAAAGCCCCGAGCTATTAACTCAGGGCATTTTTAATGCAGTGCCGGTAAAAGTGTTTAGGCTTTGCGGTCTTACCTGCTGCTCTGTTCGCTTTTGCTCCGAGCATACATAAAATGTACTACTTCAATTTTGCGAAATCAAGTTATTTAGGACAATTTACCTAAATATTACGCTGATTGTGGAAATTCATTCTCAATTTCGCGCCTCATCGCATAAAAGATTTCTGAATCTAGCACATTCTCGCACCAGACAACTCTCCGTCTGCATGACTGGATATCCATTCCTGTGACTGCATTCATCATCCTGGCGATATCTTGCGTGCAATTGCGATTGCAATATCGCTTAATAGCTACATCGCGGACGGGGCTTTCACGGTGAAACGTCTTGACCATCACGCGTTCAACGAAAGCAGCATCATCGGATTCTTTGGCGAGACCGATGATGTTGCTGAACGATGATTGAGGGATGACCAGTTCGCGAGCTTTCTTGTATAGCGCATCTCCACGCAGTCCATCTTCTTCGTACAGGCGCATGACGACAGATTCAATCTGCTTGGCCTTGTCATCACTCCACTGGCTACGAATCATCAGCCGACCGATAACGTTGATTGCACCACCTGGAGAATCATCACCGGCGTTAACCTTGCCCCATACCTGAAGCATGTAGTGAACCCATGCTCTCTGTCGTGTGCTGATGGTTTTCTTTGGATGTTTCCATACTCGACGGAAATGCGCATCGTCGATGAAGTTGACCATGCTGAATATAGGAGTGTGTTTCACAATAACTCTCCTTTAGGCCAGCTACCCTCTTGCTTGATGATGTATGGCTTATAGTCATCGCTCTTTGTTTCCTTATGCGCGAGATTACCTACCTCGTTGGTCTCGAACATTCCTAGCGGGAGATATTGACGAGGGAATACCTTGTGCCATTTTCCGTACTCTGTATCTTCACCGTCGCTGTATTTTACCGGTCCGCACGCGCTGCATAGCCTCATCCCCTTTCGTTCTGGAGCATATGACCAGTCGTATAACCTCTCGAAATATCCATTGAACCCTTGTGATGAAAGCGCCGTGTTTTCTACGCAACCACAATTCTCACACTGGAATAGGCTCATGCTGCATCTCCTCCAGTTGGCTTATTCGTTCCCAGCCGATTACGCACTTCCCGCAGCTGCTCTCGTACATACTCAAGACTGCGCTCAAGCTCATGCTCTTTGCCAATCAGCACCTGCTCGGTATGCATATCGCGCTGACGCTGCCATTTGACTTGCTGGATGTTAGTTACGCTGCACATGTTTTACCTCGACCGCCTTGATGAACCATGAGAACGCCGTTAACGATGGCGTGGAATTGAGCTTTGGTGTCTCGTGAATACCTGAGGATGGTGTTTCGGCTGCAGGCTAATTGCCTGGCTGCTTCCGACTGATTCCCTCGGACTTCAACGAGAATGTCAGGGATAGTTTTGATGGATGGTTTGGCTACCATGGATAAACCTCCCCGCTTCCTCCGCATTTATCACATGGCTTATGCGGCACTGCAGATGTGCTTCCATATGGCCAAGTCGAATAGTCCGTTACCGAACCGGCACCTCGACATTGCGAGCATTTTTGCTTAATGCTGAAATGTTGCTTAGCCATGTGCTGATATGCACCCTTGATAACTTCTTCGTATTTCATGCTGCCTCACTTCTGCTATCACGCAGGTCTTTAAGCTTCTGCTGATACTCCGCCTTAATAGCTTTGCACTCTTCTGTAGTCCAGCGATGGCGCTTATGGTCAGATTCGATTTCGTCTACAGCTGCATGCCCGATGCGTTCGATGAGCATCACGCGATAAGGAACCAGATTCCCGCTCTTGTGCTGATTGCATACGACGCATTGCTTATGGATATTGCGTTCATCAAATCGGAGTTGAGGTGCCGCAGCGGTCGTCCGGTAATGCCCGGCATCCCACTGAGCGGACGTGAACGTTCCGCACGAGATACATGGTAAGTCGCGGTCTCTTTCTCTGATGAAGGCGTTTACTGCTTGTTGGGCTTGTTTAATCCAGTAACTGCGGGGCTTTAAGGCGAGCTTTCGAATCTTTAACTTGTCTTTCTGCTGTTGTTCCTCTCGTCGTCGTTTCTTGTCTGCTGCTTTCTCTGCTTTTTCGCGCTCCTTGCTTCGTAGTTCAAGTGCTATCTTCGTACCGCAATCAGCGCAACACCATTGCTGGTTCTGAAACTTTGGATGAAACCACTCTCTGCACTCTTCGTTCTTACACCTGCGCCTTGGTGTTCGCATACTCCCTCCAGTGCTTCATCATGATTGAATGTGGTACACGAAGCTTAATGCAGTGAGCATTAGCCCATTGCTGTACGCCGCTTTCTGGCCTGTTAATTGTCGATGCGATAACCGGAAGTGGAACCTTACCGGCTACTCTGGTTATGTAGTCTTTCTCTTTCTGTGAGTAAGGCTTTGGAGGAGTTTTAGGTCTTGCCATTGTCATCATCCTCATGCATTGCGCTATTCGGATCGCTCATTAATTCGCAGCAGCACTGTTCGCACAGATGGACTTCTAGAATGTGCAACTTGATTCCGCAATTAGCACAGGTTAATGCTCGCTCTATGCTTTTCTGCTCGTAGGCTTGGGCTTCATGTGGGCTAAGCATGTTTGGCGTCCTGCATCATGAGGAAGCACTCCATTGCACAGCGCAGAGGATTTTTACCGTTGCTGTGATGCACCGGGTCGCTGGCAAACATCCAGTCACCCTCGTACAAAGTGAATTCGTTGAAAGCAACCCACTCTCCTGCAGCAGTGTCTGGAATAATTGCTATCCTGTTTTCAGTGATAATCTGATATGCATCTGCTGGGTTAGTGCATGGATTGAATTCACCTTCTTCCGCACGCTCTACTGTCTTAAGCCCAATGTGATAGGCGACCTTACAATTAATTTCAAAATCTGATAACTGTGAATAGTACATATCAATGCAACCTCGCTATAGTCTCTGGTTGTTCGTCCTCAGTTGGGCGGATAATGATGATTAAATCCATGTCTTCAAACTGATACATGTATCCATCACCACCTTCTGCCTCGAGAGCACCTTCAACATGACTTGCAACTGCACTCATCAGGATTCGAGTAGCGTCAACACCATCGCTTTCCATGTCCTCAAGCAGGTCTTCAAGCCTTTCTGTGTATTCATCGTCTAAGTTGCTCATAGCTATTTCCTCGCACGATTACGGAGCCATCTGATATCCCAGAGATGAGCCGTATAGTTGAAGGTTTTAATGTCTGATTCGGTAGGTACTGGCTTAGGTTTGTTTCTGGAGCGTTTGGTGGGAAGGAATTTGCAGTTTTCACAAACTATGTCGGTGATACTTCGTCGCTGTCGCCTCATGCCGCATCTCCGAATCTGTCTTTCAACTCAAGCGCTAATCTGGCTTCGTCAGACCACTTAACATTCTTCTCAGCACCAAATGCCTGGATAAGCTCCAGAAGCTCTGCAAATTCACTCACCCTCATCTTGCTGGTTGACTGGCCTAACACTACGAATCCATCACCGTTAAGGTTAGGAACGACATCCTGCTTCTTGAGTGCTGCGGTGAAGATGCACTTCCAGCTTTCAGCATCCAGCCATCGACCATGCCAGTTAACCTGACGCGAGACGTCACCGAGACAACTCCATAGCATCTTGTTCTGCTGGAGGCTTCTGGTTCTGTCCTGGATGGTTACGATGATTGGCTTGTCATAGGAGGGTAAAACTTGCTGGATGGCTTGAATGGCGTTCTGCTGATGAATTGGGCTTCTTAGTTCAAATGTTAGTTTCTTCATCTCCTGCTCTCCGCTCCCAGGCTAATGCCGCCTTTGCCGCTGTTGATTCCTCTGGTCCGTCTGCCCCGCATTCATGGCAAGACACGAAGAACCATTCTTCATTGCTGTAGCTTTCAATGCCCACATCTCCGCTTCCGCAGAATGGACATGGTTTTGGTAAGCTCATACTCACTCCTTCACTTTGATTCCAGCGGCGCGGATGGATTCTTCATAAGCATCCATTGCATCACCGAAGCCATTGGAATAGTCCACTGTGTATCCTTTGACTAGCGCTTCTCTGCTGATGATAAATCGTGGTGCTTTTATCTCGATAGCTGAGCGAGACAGGTTCCAGAATTTCCAGGCTAGGCCTACATCCCATGACATGTATTCCTCATTGCCATTCTTTGCTCGGCGCATATCTACGCAGTCGCCAAGTTTTTCCATTTCCGCTTCAAAAGCCTTTCTTGATTCGTCCATATTCCTCTCCATCACCTATGCCGCCAGGTCAAAATAAACGTTAATAACGGCATCACCTTTTCCTTTTCTGGTGCGTCGCATTTGGCGTTTGGTAGGCTTCGTAAGAAATAAATACTCAGCCCACAGGTTTCCGCCTGACGTCCAGCCTGTCATTGCCGATGGATACACATATCCCGATCTGTAACTCAATTGCCATTCAATCATCATTACTCTCCATCAGTGTGCTGGGGTGTTAGCTGGCAGTAATAATGTCTCAACAGGCTTCTTTCCAAACTTTTCCAATAGTGCTTCTGTGATTGAATGAGAGATAGAGTCAAAACCAGAAGCATCGATAGGCTCTTTAGTAAAACCATGAAACTCAAGAAGACGTAATGTCTCTTCAAATGCTGGTTTATTTAGTGAGTCAGGAAGCCAAAAATGGAAAGCTTCACCAGAGCGATGCTTCTCCGCGAGAAGTCTGCCCTGCTTAATAAGCTTATGAATCTTCTTCATCGAAGCTGAGTTCCCAATTGGCAGTAATAGCCTGTTTGTTCTGAATGCTGTGCAGATGTGAGTTGAATAACGCATATAAAAATCATCGTTTGGAACCAATCCGCGTTTGTTACCGAAATAGTTATGAGTAGCCGCGTATGGGAGATGATTAACCACCGCTCTCCATACGGCTTGCAGAAATTCTTCGTCTGTAATCTTCATCTCTTACTCACTCTGTTTCTGATGCAAATAAAAAAGGCCGCGACGATGGTCAGCAGCCCTGTTAGTGTTTCTGCGATGTAGGCAGTCATACATCCGCTCCTTTTGCGTAACGCTTGCCTCTGGGTGCCGGCGCATTTGCTGAAGTGCAAACCCCTCTTGCTTCGTCCTGGTCGCATGAGACAAAGTGACCATTCTGGAATCGCTGATAAACAGTACCCAGCGAGCCAAAGCGGTTTTTCGTTACGATGATTTCAGCGAAAGGTGCAGCCTGGCTGTTTTCGTCATACACAGCTTCGCGATACAGCATGATGATTGAGTCTGCATCCTGTTCGATACTTCCTGAGTCGCGCAGGTCTGCGTTGGTTGGGCGTTTATTTGGTCTCGTCTCAACTTGCCGGGAAAGTTGGCTGAGTGACACGACAGGCGTTTTAAGCTCCTTCGCCATTGCCTTAAGGCTTCCGGATATGTGAGCAATAGCCAGGTCGTTTCGTTCTGCTTTTGGCTTCTGAATGAGACCTAAATAATCAGCCATGATGAGAGACAGGTGTGGATTTTCCTGCTTGAGACGTTCGGCTATAGCCATGATTTCCTCAACCGAAAGGCGACAAGCATCGACTACCCAGACGTCGAGATCTGCCAGACGCTTCATGCCTTCTGCAACCCTTCCCCATGCTTCGTCGTTCATGCGTGATGGGTTTCTTAAAGCGCTAACTGGCATCATACCTGCACCGGCAATGCTTCGCTCGGCAATCTGCAATGCGCTCATCTCCATTGAGAAAATCAGCACTCCGCGCTTTTGCTCTGAGTTAGGCAATTTTCGACTTGCCACACTTTCTGCCAACTTCAGCGAGAATTCCGTTTTACCCATACCTGGTCGTGCGGCAACGATGATCAGGTCTTCGGCGTTAATCCCGCCAAGGATTGCATCCAGTTCGTCGATACCGGTCTTCAGGTTGTCTGACTCTTCACCATTGCGCAGGCGCTTATCAAGTGTCTCTGTGTAGTCTGTGATGATATCGCCAAGGTGAACAGGTTTAATCTCATCACGTGGCTTCCTGATGGCTGACAGGCGCTTTACCAGTTCGTCCATTGCCTGACCTGACGCATCAATGGTTCCGTTCTCGATAGGGTCACGCATTTCGCTAATCAGCTGCAGTACCAGGCGGCGATGATAGTTATCAGCAACCATGCTGGCGTAGCCTTTCAGGTTTGCAGCGCTTGGGCATGACCGCGCAGTCATCATCACGTCGGTAGCGTATTCATCTCCGCATTCCTCGGCGACCATCAGGGCGTCAATCAGGTTACGGTTACGCGCTTGCTTGCAGATTACCTCAAAGGCTTTCCGGTAGAGTGGGATGGAGAATGCTTCAGGTTCAAGCGTCGCCAGGACGTCACTTGCTGCAGGTGTTAACCCTCCCAGGAGTAATCCGCCGATAACACTGGCCTCGATATCCTGTCTCATAGTGAGCCCTCCTTGACCTTGCGTAGAGTCTTCAATTCCATCAGTGTGTCAAAGTTTGCACACCACCCGGAGCCATCAGGACCTCCAAAGTAAAAATCTCTAGCATTTGCAATAAACGCCTTGAAATAATTACGGAATCCTTCGACGTTCTTCCTTGCAAGGTGAGTTGCCAACTCTCGAATTGCTATTTCACGGTCACGATATAATTCAGCGAATGGCATTCTTCCATCAGCGACTTCGTTGTAGGCATCAATGACAGCCTGGCAATCAATATCCACACCTTCCCGCTGCCACTTTTCAGCATCTGTGAGATATCCATCGAATCGCTTAACTCGGCAAATATTCTCTGGCTTTGGTATCGAATTCCCTTTACGTGACCACGCAGTAACAGCCCACTTTGTTACCAGGCAAACGTCTTGCAAGGTGTAGGCCTTTCTTGATTGCGTTGCAGTCATGAGACGAAGATATGGCTCAGCAGAGCGACATGACGAGTTGGTAAGTTGGTTGTAGTATTCGAGAGCTTTCTGCGCCCCATCAAAATCCCCCTGTGGGGGTATGGGGGATCTTTCTTTCTTTTCTTTTGTAATAGTTTCTTTTGTGTGACTCTGTTTTGGTGACAGGTCTGTCACTGTTTTGGTGACATTTTTTGTCATCAATGCGGTGACATTATCACCAGAGTAGTGACAGCCTTCGATTTGCCATTCTGCTATGTTCTTGTTTGGCCCTATTTGACTGCCTTCGCGAAGGATTACCTTCATTGCGATAAGCTCGTTCTTGGCCTTGTTAACTTTCTGTCTTGGCAGACGTGTAAGTTGAGCCAGTTGACTGTCAGAAATGCGATCAAGTTTCTTGCCAAACCCGTATGTTTTACGACAAATGGCATGAGCAACCTTGCTCTGATTCTTCGTTAAATCTGCGCCGATAAGCTCGTCATACAGGGCATTTGCAAGACGGGTATATCCATCTTCAAGTTCTGCCACACGACGCTCCACAGGCCTATGAGATGGCCTCAATTGTGTTACGGTTGCGAGATTACTCATGACCTTTCCTCTTCAGCATTAGCTTCACTTTCTCCAACTCAGCCCGAAATCGACCAGGCTGTTTGAAGCTGGATAAGAACCGATCACGAAGTATGTTTTTGTGTAATTTGTCCTGGTCAGGACTGAGTGATTTCATCTATAATTTCTCCTGTGTGGTTGACATAACACAGTGTTCTCAAGCGTCCAGATTGCTACCAACAACTGGACGTTTTTCTTTTGTGAGATAATTAGCCAGTCGCTTTGTAAGCTCTGCCATTTCCTCGTCTTCGATTCCGTATTCCAGAACCGCCAGCATCATGCTCACCTGAGAGAAGAATCCACTCTTCCATCGGCTTACCTGGTATTCAGGAATGCCCATAGCTTTAGCGAATGTCTTCTGACCCATCAGAGCCAGTTTGTTCAGTAGTGACGACTCGATTCGAGCTGCTTTCTTGCTTTGAGTTGCAATGTCCATTTCGTATTATTTCCATAGTTAAATAGTTGAATACGCATCGATTGATGCGATGTGTTATTTCCACACGGGCGGAGAAGATGACCAAAAATGTTAAAGAGCGGTACTGCTTAAGCGACTCTAGGTGGGAATAGGTCGTCAAAACCTACTTCAGCACCATGCTTGTTCAACACAAAAAGAATCTGACGACATTGAGTGGCACTTAGATCGCGACGGCCATTTTCGTAATGACCAATTGCACCCTTAGTGAGTCCAAGCTCCGTTGCCAGCTCTCCCTGTGTGAGCCCAAGCCTTTCACGAATGTCTCGTAGCTTGTTCATAAGGTTCCTCCGTAACTAATATCAAGTATACGTTTCGTATTCGCAATTGGCAAGCTAAATATACATTTTGTGTCTCGCAAAAAGGAATACAGTTCGTATGATCAGGACATGAATATGAAATGGTATGAACTAGCCAAAGACCTCATGAAGGGGCGCGGCGTATCTCAAGAGACGTTGGCAGAGCACCTCGGCATTACAAAGGGTGCTGTTAGTCATTGGCTTAACGCAAGACGCGAGCCAAGCCTTGAGGATATAGCCAAAATCATGACTTATCTTGGGCTTCGTAGTTTCGAGGTCAATGCAGACGGCACCATCAGGGATAAATCCTCCGCTACAAACGTAACTTTCCACGGAAAGAATGAGCCAAAGGGAAGCTATCCCGTAATCAGCTGGGTAAGTGCAGGTGAATGGATGGAAGCCGTAGAACCGTATCATAAGCGAGCTATCGACCGCTGGTATGAAACAAATATAGATTGCTCTGAGAACTCATTTTGGCTGGATGTTAAGGGCGATTCAATGACATCACCTGTAGGCCTGAGTATTCCTGAAGGTATGGTTATACTTGTTGATCCAGAAGTTGAGCCCATCAATGGGAAGCTGGTTGTAGCTAAGTTAGATAGCGAAAATGAAGCCACCTTTAAAAAGCTTGTAATAGACGCCGGGAGACGTTTCCTGAAGCCTCTAAACCCTCAGTATCCCATGATTGAAGTGAATGGGAATTGCCGCATTATCGGCGTAGTTGTAGACGCCAAAATCACCAACCTCCCCTAATATAAAGGTCGCTTAAGCGGCCTTTTTTGTATTCCTCCAAAAATAAATTCCTTTTGTATACATATTGTTACCTGTTTTCTTGCACTTTCGTATACATTTTGTATTGCGCTATTGGGATACGTTTTGTATATTTACCCCATCAGCAGGACGCACCACCGAGACAAGGAATTGAGTCTCAGCTCTTTAACATAGATGGGGTTACTTCTCCCGCCCTTGTGGGAGACCAAAGAGTAGTTGGCTTTGGGATTGGATGAATGCGCAGGCTGATGCGCAGTGGGACGTGGCTGACTCACGAGGATGGCTCAAGCGAATAAGCAAGCTAGACGCCGCCGAATAAGCGCCTTATGCCGGAGATCAGCACCGGCCATCCAATCACCAAAGCTAACCACTGGAGGACATATGACCAACTTTACCGCACACAACAGCGTTACACGTCGTTATCTGAAGCGTGGTGAGCTGATTGCTAAGCGACGCGCTGAGGCTTCTCAGAATGCGTTACATAAAGCCAACGACATGCATCGGGTAGACAGAGCCACTTCGCTCGGAAGTCTGCGCGATAAGAAAGAGCAGGAAGCACCACAGAAAACTAATCGCCTGTACTACAGAAATCCTCGCAGTGAAATGGGAGTGACTTGTGTAGGACGGCAGAAAATGAAATTAGGCAGTAAGCCACTCATCTAATCAGGTCGCAACGCGGCCTTTTTTATTACCTCATATTCAGGAATAACAACATGACCAAAGAAATTGTTACTTTCAAGGGATTCAATAAAGAACTCAAGTGCCGTGACTTCCAGTTTGAAATTGGCAAAACCTTTCACCATGAAGGAAAGGTTGAGGCTTGCGGTTCTGGTTTTCATGCCTGTGAATGCCCTTTCGATGTGTTTGGATATTACTCGCCGGCAGATAGTCGTTTTGCCGAAACCATTTCATTCGGTGTAACTGATCGCGAAGAAGATGGTGATACGAAAATAGCCAGCGCCAGCATCACTATTAAAGCTGAACTGACACTTCCTCAATTCATTCATCGTGGTATCGAATGGATATGGAGCAAGATTGATAAGTCACTTGAGCAGCAGATCATGACTGGCGACTGGTCAGCGGCAACCAACACTGGCAACCGGTCAGCGGCAACCAACACTGGCGACTGGTCAGCGGCAACCAACACTGGCGACTGGTCAGCGGCAACCAACACTGGCTACCAGTCAGCGGCAACCAACACTGGCGACTGGTCAGCGGCAACCAACACTGGCGACTGGTCAGCGGCAACCAACACTGGCAACCGGTCAGCGGCAACCAACACTGGCAACCGGTCAGCGGCAACCAACACTGGCAACCGGTCAGCGGCAACCAACACTGGCGACTGGTCAGCGGCAACCAACACTGGCGACTGGTCAGAGGCAGAGGTGTCAGGATCACAATCCGTAGCTGTATCACTCGGCATTGAAGGTAAAGCGAGAGCATCTGAAAACGGTGCAATCGTGCTCTGCTATCGAGATGAAGATGGAGAGTTAATTCATATCCGGTCCAGCAAGGTTGGCGAGAATGGAATTAAACCTGATACCTGGTATCAACTTGATGAAGATGGTGAGTTTGTAGAGGTCGCGTAATGCGGCCTTTTATTTTGGCAGCAAGCCACAGAGGTGAATATGAAAGATACAAGTGGACCAGCATTTCCTTATTCAGGAGTGCACAAAGGAAGCGATATGAACTACATCATCGATAACCATGGTATGACGTTACGTGATTACTTCGCAGCAAAGTTCATGCATGGGATTTGTGCAAATCCAGACTAACTTTATGACGACGAACCACTTGCTAAAGAAGCTTATGCGATGGCAGACGCAATGCTCAAGGCTCGGGAGGAGTGATGATTTGCCAATCATGCGGTGGTCAGGTTGTCTGGAAGGGCTCATGGCCAAACCTGACTCATACAGAATGCGAGTCATGCGGCGCAGTGAATAACCGGGCGGTTGATGAGCCTGATGAAAGCGATCAAGAAAGCGAATAAGCACCTATAGCAGATTTACGAGTCTGCTATGTGAGCAATATCGCTCGTAACCATGACAGGAGACGAAGAACTGTCTGGTTAGATTGAGAAATCATCCCTTGATAGTCTTGCCGCTCTATATGGGCGGCATTCTTTTTGCCTGGAGGAGATATGAGTAACGCATTGCAATTAAGTATTATTAAAACCGACGCTGGTAAATGTTTTATCACTGATTGCACAGAAAAGGACGGTTATTACTACCAGTACCATCAATCTAAAATTGCCGATCTCCTATTTGACGGAGTTAAACCTAAAGCCAGCTTTCACAAAAACTGGTTTGATATTGAACATTACCCTGAAAAGGTTGAGCGAATTATCTCTGGTGAACGAATTAATGTTCGCTACGAGCTAAAAGATGCTGAACTTGAGAGCAAAAAATACCCTTTAACGCTTAGTTACAATGAGCGTGACGCAGTGGATGAGGATATCAGAGGCTCTCTTTATGAATACAAATACGATACTGCACCTGATTACACCTCTCCAGTTGACGTTGAATTAACGTTAGTATGTGAGGTTGAAAATTTTCGTGACGCACCAGAATTTAATTATTCTGCAATCAGAAAGGTTGAGTTCCGCGAGGAGCGCTACACCGTAAAAAACGTTAACGTAAAACACTCTCTTGTTGACTGCATCATAATTCCTGAGCCTTTGCGTGCTAACAGCCCTTGTGAGATTTCATCGAAAGAAATGTATGACATTGTACGCCAGCACGTAAAAGATAACATCGACAACAAACTGGCTAGAATAACAAGTGATTACGCATTTTGCTTTACCGTTAAAAAAATAATACCGCTCCTTAAGCCTCACACATATTCATATCAGGATATTTTTGCCAGAACCAAGAAGCAAAGAGCAAAGTTGCACTTTAAGACTGACACGGCGAAAGAAGTTGAAATCTTCCAAATGACACATGAACAGGAAAATTACAAGGGTTATACGGCGATTAAAGGATTCAAAGCCAATAACGAATGGGAGCTAAAGGAAATGATTGATAACTTCCTTACGACGCTTATGGATACCATTCACGCGCCAATAGAGCAATGCTCATGCTGTGGCGGTACAGGCTACACGCAAGACATGAAATAGCCGCCTGAGTGCGGCTTTTTCATACCAGCATATCAACAGAGATTCATTCGAGTCTCTTTCGCTATGACAACAACATTCAACTTAAGGAACTTCCCCATGATGCAACTCAGCTATGCGGGAAGCGGCGTCATGTCCGCTTTCTATCCCGCTGAATCAGAATTATCCAAACGTATTCGTCGTCTTATTCGCGCTGTTCGCAAGCAACTGGAGGCGTTATGCAAAACACATTAACCGTTATTCGCCAGTGCGTAACTCCAGGGATGTTAGTTATGCACCACGGAAAGCCATGGAGAGCAGCAGTAAACAAAGACGGTAAGCTGCACATCCACACACTAACCGAAGCTAAGCCACTTAAAGACCTGCTGGTAGACATCGTTCTTAACCATAAAAACGAGCCGGAGATTATCTAGTGAGCATTGCAGATACCTGGGCAGACGATGCGTTTATTCGCCTTATGAAAGACATGCTCAATCAGCAGAAAGAACAGGAGAAAGATGATGATTCTGACTCTGAATGATAAACGTGAAATATCGCAAATCATCGCATGTTTTACTGACGAAGATTACGAACGAATTAACAGTGAAGTTGATCGACTTTGCAAACGTTGCGACCCAATAAGCGAAATGCTTCGCTCCTATAAACCTGACGAGCACACAAAGGACGCCATCGACTGGTTAGAGGATGACGACTGTAGCTATCAGGAAAAAGCAGCTGAGTGGTTCTGGGATGCAATTACGGAAAGGGTCAAAGCTGAATATGCATTCGACATATTCAAGCGCAGAAATGCTTATGGAGAGGCAGCATGAAGCCTGGAGTTTATTATGGAATGGCTAACGAGGATTACCATGCTGACGAGGCGATAGGATCAACGTCTGTTAAGGCGATTAGCGTTAGCCCAGCAAATCTCTTCTTCAACAAATTCACTGGAAGTAAATCAGCTCACATTGGAAGTGCGATTCATGCGGCATTGCTGGAGCCTGAATTATTCAGAAACGATTATCTGCTGATGCCAGATGTCACATCGCGCAGTTCAAAGGAATATAAGTCAGCAACAGAATGTACAAATCCAGAATACATTTTAATTGGCAGTGAAGTAGATACCGTAAACAGGATGTTTGACTCTTCTCGTCTTAATGAAGACTTCATGGACTATATGAACACCAAAGGAAGTTCAGAGGTTTCCATGTTTGCAGAGTGTCCAGAAACAGGACTGATGCTCAAATGCAGATTTGACAGGCTATCTGACACCCTCGCCTACCCTCTCGACGTTAAGAGCTGTAGAGACGCATCTGAACGCGGATTCAGTAACGCTTTCGGTCAGTATAAATACCACATTCAGGCAGCCTTTTATCTCTACGTTCTCAAGTTGGCAACTGGCATCGAATACAACCAGTTCGCATTCTTCGCTATCGAAAACTCACCGCCATATCGCAACTGCATGTACTACATCGGTGAAGAATCTCTGGAGCTTGGCTATCGCGAAATGTATGCAGCATTAAACAAGCTCGTTGCCTGTAAAGAAAACGACTCGCTGAAGTACGAAGGAATTGTACTTCCATCCAATGAAATTAACGTTCCGGCATATCTGCTGGATGATGAATATTCAGATGAGGTTATTCTCTAATGGACCTTTCACGCACAATCATTCCAAAGTCAGACCAAATTAACTTTGAGGATGTTCAGACGCAGAGCATTACAGCGGTAATTAAAGCTGTCCGCGCTGGAAACTCAGAGCAGCCTGTGTTCATAGATCTTGAAGGTTTCGATGGGAGACCTTACAAGCCGTCTAAATCAATGCGTCGCGTGTTAATCGGTGGATGGGGTGCTGATGGTCATTCCTGGGTTGGGCGCTCTCTTATGCTTGTAGGCGACCCATCGGTTAAATTCGGCGGTGTGGCTGTTGGCGGTATAAAGATTTATGCAATGAGCGATATTGAATCAGATTTCTCAATGATGCTTTCGGTATCGCGAGGTAAACGAGCAGAACACCGCGTCAAAAAGCTGGAAGCAAAACAACAGGCAACTCCTGAATCTGCATTGTCATGGTTTTCAGAGAATGCATTAAACATGGATTCAGCAAAGCTCGAAACAGCATACAGCCGAGCTAAAGGCGTTATTGGAGATGATTCTACCATGAATCAAAAGCTCGACGAAATTTACCAACTCCGCAAAAAGGACTTGGAGACCGCCTAATGAAATGCATCCCATGGGAGAAATGGGAAGAGGATTTCTTGCGCGAAGTAGCGGCAACCATGCCAGTTGAAGTTATCGCCGAAAAGCTGGAGCGAACAGAAAAAGCTGTTATGGCTAAGGCGACACGCATCGGCGCTGACATGGTTAGCCGCTTGCGCGGTAAGCGCTGGACTCGCGCAGAGGTATCACTCTTCGAAAAATTCTCCGCAGAAGAAATAGCAATCGCAACCTGCCGATCAATCTATTCAGTCAGGTCCATGAGATACAAATTAACGAGGCTCAAAAATGAACGGATTAACCTATGACCCCGGTATTTCCCCTCACGAATTAATAGCCAGACACAAATTCAAGCCAATGCCAGATAAGCAGGAGTTACTCAAGCGTGACTCTTTTAATACACATGAACGACTCCAGAACAACAAGTGGCTGAATGCGATGCTGAGAGGTGGAAAATGAAACCAACATACGAAGAACTTGAAGCCCAAATCGCTGCGCTGGCTGCGGAGAATGCTGGGCTGAAGAATCCAGATAACTGGCTGTCACAGAGTGATTACGGCTATGAGGCGTCAGAAGTAGCCACCAGTAACGGCGCGTCTGAGGATGAAGCGCTGCGCGCCGCGATGATTACCTTCCTTTTAATGCAGGAGCTTCCCAATGTTCCAGCTAATTCAACGGGGTCAGATTTACGCTGACCAGCACGGTTGGCCCGTCATTATCCATAGCTGCACTTCTCAGATAGTCCGCTACTGGCGACAGGGCCGGATCAACACCGCTTCAATCGACCGATTCAACAATGATTTTGAGCACCTCGATCACCGTGAGGCGGCACAGATACGCGCCGAACTGGAGACGAGTGAGCACATTAAATCGCTGCGCGCCCAGCGCGCGGCATGAGGAGAGACTATGTCAGCATATGATGAAATTATGAACGCACTCGCCTTCTACTTCGGTGATGGAGAAGGTCTAAACCCAAGCGAGGAAAGCATCCGTGAAATTATCAGCCAGGAGCATGACCCAATTGAGACGATTGCTAAAGCGCTAGACGATTACCGCGCATCGAAGCCATGACGCAACTGATAGCCAGTTATGAGCTGGCTATTGGGTGCGAAAGCACTGCTCCGTTATCCCTTGATGTTATTGCCCACTCCGGTGGGCTTCTTTTTGCCTGGAGAAAGCCAGTGGAACAATTCAGCCTTACCCTCGATGAAGCATGCGCCCTGCTCGGCATATCCAGACCAACTGCAACAAACTGGATCCGTTCAGGAAGGCTACAAGCTACACGTAAAGACCCATCAAAACCTAAATCCCCTTACCTCACAACCAGGCAGGCCTGCATTGCGGCACTCAGATCGCCGTTGCATACTGTCGTGGTGAGCGCGGGTGATGCACATAAAGAGGATCGCAAATGTCCATCTTCCGCAGAGGTGAAATATGGTACGCCTCGTACTCGCTCCCGGGCTGGAAGCGAATTAAGGAATCTCTTGGCACAGCGGACAAACGGCAAGCGCAGGAGTTGCACGACAAGCGAAAAGCCGAACTCTGGCGAGTAGACAGACTCGGTGACTTTCCTGATGTGACTTTTGAGGAAGCATGTTTACGCTGGATTGAAGAGAAATCAGATAAGAAATCGCTCGATACAGATAAAGGCCGGATGGGATTCTGGCTTGAGCAATTTGAAGGAGTGAGACTGAAGGATATTACTGAGGCAAGGATTTACTCAGCAGTCAGCAGGATGCATAACCGGAGTCATCTGGAGATATGGAAGGCAAAAGTGGCAGCAGCCAGGAAGAAAGGAAATCCAGAACCGGAGTATGTCGCTAAGCCTGTCACAACCTCTACCAAAGCCAAACATCTTGCATTGATGAAAGCCATTCTGAGAGCGGCAGAACGCGACTGGAAGTGGCTGGAGAAAGCACCAGTCATCAAGATACCGGCAGTGCGAAATAAGCGAGTGAGATGGCTGGAGAAGGATGAAGCAAAAAGACTGATTGATGAATGTCCGGAGCCGTTAAAGTCTGTCGTCAAGTTTGCGCTGGCAACAGGTTTGCGGCGTTCTAACATCATCAATCTGGAGTGGCAGCAGATAGACATGCAGCGCCGGGTAGCATGGGTTAACCCGGAAGACAGCAAATCAAACAGAGCTATTGGCGTAGCGCTGAATGATACCGCATGTAAGGTTCTGCGAGATCAGATAGGCAATCATCATAAATTTGTGTTCGTCCACACAAAAGCAGGAAGAAGGCCTGATGGTTCTGTCACGCCGGCAGTCAGGAAAATGAGAGTCGATGATGGTCGTGCATGGAAATCTGCATGCAAGAGAGCGGGGATTGAAGATTTCCGGTTCCACGACCTGAGGCATACATGGGCAAGTTGGCTTATTCAGTCAGGTGTACCGTTGTCTGTTCTTCAGGAGATGGGGGGCTGGGAGTCGATAGAAATGGTGCGTCGGTATGCCCACCTCGCGCCTAATCATCTGACCGAACATGCGAAGCAAATTGACTCGATTTTTAACGATGATGTCCCAAATATGTCCCACGAGGGAAATATGGAGGCTGGCGGAAATGGTTAACTCGTTGATTTCT